>NZ_JAJFZH010000045.1:0-10837 GCF_020733145.1 Chryseobacterium sp. X308 | reverse complement strand
TCATTATGTTAATTAAAAAATAATATAAAATGATTTTATTTAGATCAATATTTAATTATTATTAATAAATTTCCAACCTATACGATCCAGAAAATAAGAACGTTTAATAATATAAAAGTCACCGATGGAAATTGAGAGTATTCTACTGAAGCAAAGAGATTTTTTCAAAACACAGCAAACCAAAAGCCTTGCTTTCCGGAAAATGTATCTTGAAAAGCTTAAAAACCTTATTATTTCTCATGAGAATATGCTGTATGAGGCTATTAACAAGGATTTTGGAAAATCAAAATTTGATACCTTCACCACCGAATTGTCTTTTATTCTGAATGATATCAATTATTATCTTAAGAACTTAAAATCCCTTTCAAAGCCTAAAAAAGTCAGAACCAATCTTGTCAACCAATTGGGAAGCAGTAAAATTTACGCTGACCCGCTTGGCTGTGTACTCGTCATCGGAGCCTGGAATTATCCTTATCAGCTGTCACTTTCTCCCATTATTGCGGCAATGGCTGCCGGAAACTGCTGTATCCTGAAGCCTAGTGAAATAGCAGAGAATACAATGAAAGCAATGGCAGCAATCATCAATGAAAACTTTCCGCCTGAATATCTGTATGTATATGAAGGAGGTATTGAGGAGACAACCGCACTTTTAAAACTAAGGTTTGATAAAATATTCTTTACCGGAAGTACAAAAGTCGGAAAGATTGTTTACAAGGCAGCTGCAGAGCACCTAACTTCTGTAACCCTGGAACTTGGCGGAAAATCTCCGGCTATTGTCACTAAAAATGCCAATCTCGAAATAGCAGCCAAAAGAATTGTGTGGGGCAAATTTATCAATGCCGGACAAACGTGTGTAGCTCCAGATTATCTGTTAGTGGAAGAAACTATTCAGGAACAGTTTCTTGAGATGTTGAGAAAATATATCAAAGAGTTTCAATATGAGCCTGGTTCTGAACAATACACAAGAATTATCAACCAAAGGAATTTCCAGCGCCTTATACATCTTATCAATAAAGAAAAAATCTATTCAGGAGGAAATTTTGATGAAGAAAAACTCTATATAGAACCCACTATTCTAAATCATATAGACTGGAATGATGACATTATGCAGGAAGAGATTTTTGGACCGCTCCTACCTGTCATCAGTTTTCAAAATTACAATGCAGCTCTTAATTCTGTTCTAGAACTTGAAAAACCGCTGGCCGCTTATCTTTTTACTAATGATTCGGAAGAAAAAGAAAACTTCACCCGTAAATTGTCGTTCGGAGGAGGCTGTATCAATGATACCGTGATGCATTTAAGCAATGATCATCTTCCTTTTGGAGGCGTAGGAAATTCAGGAATAGGAAATTATCATGGGAAATATGGTTTTGAAACCTTTTCACACCCAAAAGCAGTTCTTGAAAAAGTAACCTGGGGAGAACCGGATATCAAATATCCGCCTTATTCAGAGAAAAAATTAAGCTGGATTAAAAAGCTATTATAATTTGTACGGATTAGTATTTTTATACCCTTATACTAACCAGAAAATAAAAAAACTGCCTCATTTCTGAAGCAGTTTTATATTTTTATCCTTTCTTTGGGGCCCAGGTAGTAAAGAATTCTTTTACTTTTTCTTTACTGTACCCTTTTCCTTCTTCCAGAACATCACTTTGCTGAACCTTAATCATTTTCCCATCTTTATCCAAAACGATAAAAACCGGGTAACCAAATTTTTCGCCCGGATTTCCATACTGGGCAAAAACCTTTTCATTCTTATTGTCCGGAGAAAAGTTCAGGTGGTAGTATACATAATTCTTATCTACTAATTCCTTCAGTTCAGGAGTAGTCTGTACGTAATTATTAAAACGAAGACACCAGATACACCAGTTTCCACCAGCCTGGATCATCACATTCTTTCCTTCTTTCTTAGCCTGGGCAACCAGTTTATTAATATCAGCCTGAGCATCAGCTTTTGGGTCATAAGGTTTAAGAAGCTTAGCCTTTTCTTCGGCTGCCTTTTTCTGAGCTTCTAATTTAGCCTCCTCTGCAGGCACTGTAAGAGCTGTTTTTTGTTTTCCTTTTTCGGGCGAATTTTTTGCATTTTGCGAAAAAGCAAAAGTACTTAATCCCAGGAAAGCGAATATTATCAATTTTTTCATAATATAAAAGTAAAAAAAAATAACATATATCCTTTAGCAAAAATAGAACCATAATTTTATTATCACTAAATTTGCGTGTTTTATGAATTTTCTAATCAAAATATTATTCCTGATCTCAAAGCTTCCGCTGAAAATACTCTATGTTTTTTCGGATGTTATCTTCTTCCTGAATTATTATATTGTGGGATACAGAAAAGAGGTTATTACTCAAAACCTTAGAAACTCTTTTCCGGATAAATCTGAAGAAGAAATTAAAAAGATCCGAAAGAAATTCTACCTTAATTTTTCAGATTATCTGGTAGAAACGATTAAATCTTTCAGCATTTCGGAAACAGAATCCAGAGTGAGAATGCAGCACATCAATCAGCATTTATTTCACGAAGCTAAAGCGGAAGGAAAAAATATTATTCTTTTGGCAGGTCATGTTTTCAATTGGGAATGGATCAATGCACTGGCAAGAATTATTCCTCAGGCGCACTGTCATCCGGTCTACAGAAAAGTAAACAGTGATTTCTGGGAAAATCAGATGAAGAAAGTCCGGAACAAATTTGGAAACGAAGCATTGGAAGCCAATGAGGTTATTCTGAATATTTTCAGATCTAAAAACAACGGTGACTCAGCTTATATGTTTGTCGCTGATCAAACGCCTCACCATGCTCATGTCACTTACGGATTAGAATTTCTGAATCAACGTACTCCTGCTTTCATAGGTTATGACAGGCTTGCCACAAGAATGGATCTTGTATTCATCTATTGTGAAATGAAAAAAGTAAAACGCGGTTATTATCAGGTTAATTATCACAGAATATATCCGGATGGTGAAAAGTTTACAGAAAATGAGGTCGTGAGAAAATTTCATAAATTATTGGAAAACACTTTACACAAATATCCTGACAATTACCTTTGGTCACACAGAAAATGGAAATATCAGGACTCTATCAAAAACTTTGATTCCGAAAAAAAATAGGTTGACATGCAGAAAAAACTGGCAGTTGCCATCTTAAACTGGAACGGCAGAAACTGGCTTGAGAAATTTCTTCCGGGTGTGGTTCAATTTTCTCAGAATGCGGACATCTATGTGATAGACAATCTTTCTACGGATGATTCTGTTGAGTTTCTACAAAAGAATTTTCCCACAGTACATATTATTAAAAATGATCAGAACTATGGGTTTGCAGGCGGCTATAATGAAGGATTAAAATCCATCAGACATGAATATTACTGTCTTCTAAATTCCGACGTAGAAGTTACTGAAAACTGGACAGAACCTGTGTTGGAATTGTTAGAAAACAATCCTGCTATATCCGCAATACAGCCCAAAATTTTATCTTTTCATAACAGAAGTTATTTCGAATTTGCCGGAGCTGCCGGCGGATTGATAGATAATCTTGGGTATCCGTACTGTAGAGGAAGGGTTTTTGATGATCTGGAAGAAGATAAAGGCCAGTATAACGATGAAACAGAGATCTTCTGGGCATCAGGATGCTGTTTTTTCATCCGCTCAAAAGATTTTTGGGAGCAGAATGGTTTTGATGCCAGATTTTTTGCTCACCAGGAGGAAATTGACCTTTGCTGGAGGCTTATTAATTCAGGAAAAAAGATTTATTATACAGGAAACTCCAAAGTTTATCATGTAGGTGGTGGAACACTCAACAAGCAGAGTGCACAGAAGACTTATTTAAACATGAGAAATAATCTTTCCATGATGCTTAAAAACCTTCCCTTTCCACAGGTAATTTTGATAATTTTAATCAGACTATGCTTAGATGGCATCGCCGGAGTGTATTTTGGAATTAAGTATGGCATTCCCCATCTGTGGGCTGTATTGAGAGCTCACTTTGCGTTTTATAGTCACATTCCGGGAACTTGGAAACTTCGTCAAAGCCATCAGAAGAAGGATTTTTATCAATCAAAATGGCTGATTTTCAAGCATTTTTTAGGTGGAAGATGAGAGGTTATAGGTTGCAGGTCATAGAAATCAGGGATTAGGGATTGGTTGAAAATTACGACTTTCTTACCTATCATGAACTAAGGATTTATTAAGTAAAAATTTATAACTTTAATTAACCTTAAACCTTAAACCTTAAACTTTAAACTTTGAACCTTAAACTTTGAACCTTAAACCAGAGAGCCAGCAATAAAAAACAACCCGCAACCCGCAACAAATTATAATTTTAAAACAATGGATTTCTGTGCAATAGATTTTGAAACGGCAACACACGAAAAAAGTTCAGCGTGTGAGATGGGGATTTGTATCGTACAGGATTCTAAAATTGTAGAAACAAAGACCTGGCTGATCAAACCTCCGAGTTTTCCCTATTTCAGTAAATTCAACATTGCGGTGCACGGTATTCAACCTGAAGATGTAAAAGATGCTCCTACCTTTGATGAAATATGGTATGAAGCTCAGGATATGATGTACGGAAGTCTCATGATTGCTCATAATGCAGGCTTTGACGCCTCTGTTTTAAGGGGATGTCTGGAGCATTACGGAATGTTTACTCCCAAACTGAACTATCTTTGCAGTATTCAGCTTGCCAAGAAATCATGGAATTATCTTCCTAAATATGGACTGAAGCCACTAGCTGAATATCATCAAATTGATTTTACGCATCACAGAGCAGGAGCTGATGCGGAAGTATGTGCCAAAATATCTTTACTGGCATTTGAAAAACTCTTCCTCACCAGTAATGATGAAGTAAATGAGTATATGAAAGCAAAAATTAAAAAGCTTTAGTTATCTTAACAAATAGAACCCGGGTTCTTTGTAAAAACCTGTACTTTCTGACAGGACATCTGTTATTAATTACTCAACACTTCAGACAAAAGATTGAATTTTGGAATATCAATTTCAAAAGTTTCCTGTGTCTCCATGTTTTTAACCAGGTATTTCCCGCTCATATTCCCTACTCCGGAACGAAGCATCACATTGGAAAAATAAGCAAAATTTTCATTGGTTCCTATCTCGGGAGTCAATCCGATCACTCCGTCGCCTATAATTTCTGTGTATCCGAATCCGACATCAAAAATCAACCATTTTCTTTTCAATACTTTGATAGGAAAGCTTCCGTCATTTTCTATCGTGATATTATATTTAAAAACGTAACGGTTTTCGGATGGATAACTGTTTTTACTATCATATTCAGGTATTACTGAAACTTTGATATTGGAAGTCATTTTTGAAAACATCATGTAGTATTTTCTTAATAAATACAAAAATCTCGCCTTTTTTAAGGCGAGATCATATATTATGTTATAATTTTATTAAAAACTATAATCCAAGGCCTTTTCTTTCGTCACCACCCATTAGAATTTCAACAGGGTTGTCGATACCTTCTTTTACCGCTACAAGGAATCCTACAGATTCTTTACCATCGATAATTCTGTGGTCATAAGACATGGCTACATACATCATTGGTCTGATTACTACCTGTCCGTCAACAGCAACCGGTCTCTGGATAATGTTGTGCATTCCTAAGATTGCAGATTGCGGAGGGTTGATGATTGGTGTAGACATCATAGATCCGAAAGTACCACCGTTTGTAATGGTGAAAGTACCACCAGTCATTTCATCAACTGTAATTTTACCGTCTCTTACTTTAGTAGCAAGATCTTTGATGTTGGCTTCAACAGCGCTGAAAGACATGTTTTCTGCATTTCTCAATACAGGAACCATTAATCCTTTAGGACCTGAAACCGCAATTGAGATATCGCAGAAATCATAGTTTACTTTGAAATCTCCATCGATAGATGCGTTTACATCAGGATACATTTGTAATGCTCTTGTAACAGCCTTTGTGAAGAAAGACATGAAACCAAGTCCCACTCCGTGTTTCTGAGCAAATTCTTCTTTATATAGTTTTCTCAATCTGAAGATTTCAGACATGTCAACTTCGTTGAAAGTAGTTAACATCGCTGTTTCATTCTTCACAGAAACTAATCTCTGAGCGATTTTTCTTCTTAAAACTGAAAGTTTAGTAGTTGTAGTAGATCTTGAACCTGTTGCAGTAAGAGGGCTTCCTCCCAATGCAGGTACTGCTGCTAATTCAGCATCAGTTTTAGTAATTCTTCCGTCTCTTCCTGTTCCTGAAACCTGAGCAGCATCCATTCCTTTTTCATCAAGGATTTTCTTAGCAGCCGGAGATGGAGCTCCTGTTGCATAAGTTTGTGGTGCAGCTACCGGAGCAGCAGGTTTTGGAGCTTCCTGTTTAGCAGGTTCAGCAGCTTTCGGAGCTTCTTCCTGTTTTGGAGCTTCAGCAGCAGGTGCAGCACCTTCCGGCTTTTTAGCATCCATATCAATTAAACAAACTACCTGACCTACTTGTACCACATCACCTTCTTCTGCTTTTAAAGTGATAACACCACTTTGTTCTGCTGGCAATTCAAGAGTTGCTTTATCTGAATCCACTTCGGCGATAGGTTGATCTTTTTCTACATAATCACCATCTTTTACAAGCCAAGTTGCAATTTCAACTTCTGTAATTGATTCGCCCGGTGAAGGAACTTTCATTTCTAAAACTGACATATCGAGTATTTTTTATTTTTTAATTGATTATTATTTAAATTAAGCTGTAACGGGTCTTTTTGCAGGAGCATCATCTCTGTCGAAAACTCTGTTGATCACTGCATTTTGGTTTTTCTCAAACATTTTGTGGCTACCTGGAGCCGGAGCACCGCTTGGTACCGGAGCAACTACCTGGATTCCTGTATCTCTGAAGTTTCTCAGGATATAAGACCATGCCCCCATGTTTTCAGGTTCTTCCTGAGCCCACACCAGTTGTTTTCTGTTTTCATATTTGTTGAAGATGGCTTCAATAGCATCTGTCTGAAGCGGATATAACTGCTCGAATCTTACCAAAGCAATGTTTTCACAGTTCAGTTCTTCTTTCTTCGCCAATAATTCGAAGTACAGTTTACCTGAACAAAGAACTAATTTCTCTACTTTTTTAGGATCTGCAGCAGGATCGTCTAATACCGGCTGGAATGCACCGTTTGCAAAATCTTCAAGCGGAGAAACCACTTTAGGGTGTCTCAACAGAGATTTAGGGCTCATTACGATCAATGGCTTTCTGAATGACCATTTCAACTGTCTTCTCAATAAGTGGAAATAGTTGGCAGGTGAAGTAATATTGGCTACTACCATATTTTCGTTAGCACAAAGAGTAAGGAATCTCTCCAATCTTGCTGAAGAGTGCTCTGCTCCCTGACCTTCTGAACCGTGAGGCAATAACATTACCAATCCGTCCTGGATTTTCCATTTTTCTTCTGCAGCTGCCAGATACTGGTCAACAATAATCTGAGCACCGTTCACGAAATCTCCGAACTGAGCTTCCCAGATGGTTAATGTATTTGGAGAAGCCATTGCATATCCGTAGTCGAAACCAAGTACACCATATTCTGAAAGGTGAGAGTTGAATACATCAAATCTGTTTTCAGAAACGTGTCTTAACGGGATATATTCTTCTTCCGTATCTTCTGTTTTTACTACAGCATGTCTGTGAGAGAATGTACCTCTTTCCACATCTTCTCCGGAGATTCTTACATTGTGACCTTCTACAAGAAGTGTTGCATAGGCTAACCACTCTCCTAACGCCCAGTCTAATGAGTTGGCCTCAATAGCTTTGATACGGTTTTCAAAAAGTCTTGTAATTTTATTGATAAACTTTTTGTCTGCCGGAAGTGTAGACATTTTAAGTGCCAGTTCTTTCAGTTTTGCCAGATCATATTTTGTATCTACCGGTGACTGAACTGCTCCTTTCTTGCCAATTGGATAATTTACCCAATCTTCAGCCATGAACACATCCATAACGTTTTTCTCAATCTCTTTTGAAGCATCAAAATCTTTATCCAGCAGCGCTTTGAATTCCGTTTCCATTTTAGCGATTACATCGTTTGAAGTAATGCTGTCCTTAAGCAATTTATCTTTATAAATTTCTCTTGGATTCGGGTGTTTTGAAATGGTTTTATATAGGTTAGGCTGAGTAAATCTTGGCTCATCCCCTTCGTTGTGACCGTATTTTCTGTATCCTAAAAGGTCGATATAAACGTCTTTTCCGAATTTCGCTCTGAAATCAGCAGCAAAATGGATGGCATGAACAACCGCTTCAGCATCGTCAGCATTGACGTGCATTACAGGAGATTCTGTAACTTTCGCAATGTCTGTACAGTATGTTGAAGATCTTGCGTCCATATAATTGGTTGTAAATGAAACCTGGTTATTGACAACGATATGAACAGTACCTCCTGTTCTGTATCCTTCCAGCGTCATCATCTGAGCAACCTCGTAAGCAATTCCCTGTCCTGCAATAGCTCCGTCACCGTGGATGATGATTGGCAATACTTTAGAATAATCTTTGTATTTGTCATCTACTTTTGCACGGCAGATACCTTCTACAAGGGCAGCAACCGTTTCAAGGTGAGACGGGTTCGGAGTAAGGTTGATGGACACTTCTTCTCCTGAAGCTGTTTTGATCTTTTTAGATGATCCTAAGTGATATTTAACGTCACCTGAAAATACATCTTCTTCAAATTCTTTTCCTTCAAATTCTGAGAAAATCTGCTTGTAAGATTTTCCGAAAATGTTGGTAAGGACATTCAGTCTTCCTCTGTGAGCCATTCCTAATACCACTTCATCTACTCCTAACTGAGAAGATCTTGAGATCAGCTGATCTAAAGCAGGGATTAATGTTTCGCCTCCTTCTAATGAGAATCTTTTTTGTCCTACAAATTTTGTATGAAGGTAGTTTTCAAAAGCTACCGCCTGATTTAATTTTAATAAAATTTCTGTTTTTTCGTTGGCAGAAAGACTTGGGTGGTTTTCATTTACCTGAAGCCATCTTTTGATGAAATCTTTTTCTTCAACGTTGTTGATGTGCATGTATTCTACCCCGATAGAATCACAGTAGATGTTTTCAAGGTGCTTGATAAGGTCTGCCAGCGTAGCAGGCTCTTTCATTCCTGTTTCAACCGCACAGTTGAATTTTGTATTTAAATCTTCTTTAGAAAGACCGAAATTTTCGATGTCTAAAGTTGGGGTATAGTGTCTTCTTTCTCTAACAGGGTTAGTCTTTGTAAAAAGGTGTCCTCTTGTTCTGTAAGCCTCGATAAGGTTTACTACTTTAAATTCTTTCTTGATGTGCTCAGGAACTTCTCCGTTGGATACTGCCTGAGAAATCTGTTGCTGAACTGCCGGGGCAGCATTGGCTGAAGCCTGAATAAATTGAGTGTTATCGTCATCTCCGTAGTTCTCCAAAGCAAAATCGAAGCCTTGAAAGAAAGCTTTCCATGATGGTTCAAGAGAGTCCGGGAATTTTAAGTACTGTTGGTATAAATCCTCAATTAACTGAGAATGAGCTGCGTTTAGGAATGAAAATCTGTCCATTATTACAGTTTATCTATTTATTAAAATTTATTTGTAGAATTAATCTTCAAATTTAATAAAAAAAACCGAGTTAGAACAGTCTGAGACCGTTAAAAAAACTTAAGAAAAAATAAATTAAAAAAAAATTACTTATACACTGATAATGAGAGCTTAACATTCACCTCCTGACCTTCCATAGGACGTTCAATAAAGGTCTGGCAGATATCTCCGAAGCGCATCTCGTCTTTTTTAGCTTTCTGAATGAGCTGCTGAATGGCCCGAATTCGCCCCTCGTAGTTCCCTTTGTAGTAAATTACATAATTTTGAGACGGATTTACGGACCTAAAATTGAAATTGTTATCAGACACTCCGATTTTCTTGGAAAGTGGAATTCCGAGGAAATAAGAAACCTCTTTATCTTTGTAATTATCGGCGTCAGTGATCAGGATCGGGTACCCGAATTCATCATCTCTTTTCCCGAGATCCATTGTCACAAAATTATAGACTTTGTTATAATTTATGACGATATTTTTGTAAAGAGCATCTTTCTTGTTTGAAGTACTTACATTAATTCCCAACAACAGCTTGTCTTCTTCATTTTCCACCATTAGACTATCATATTTGATAGCCGCCATCTGGTTATCTTTTTCTACTTTATTTCCTAAAGAATTTTTAAGATTCACCATACTTTTGTTGATATTTTCAGCAAAACGGTCTTCAGTCCAGAAGTTTTGCACTCTTCTCCAGACCGCTAATTTGGGGGTGTGGACATACCAGATAATTTTTGTTTTTTCTGCAGAAACTGGTTTGAATTTAACGTCAACCAATGTCGGATTTTCGTTTTCATCTTCAAAAAGCTGGTATTTCAATGTTTTATTGAGGTTTTCATACCTGATGAACATTTCTCCGCCGGTATCATTTTTAGGGTCTGCATAGCTGATGGCACTTCCCTGCCCTTCGTAAGGCGTATAATAATCAATGTCTATAGACGGTGAGCTGGTAAAAAAATTATTCCATCTTGTAAAATTCTGAAGATTATTAAACTGGGCAAAAACCTTATCTACAGGATAATCGATCTCTTTTTCAATCGTAAAGTTTTTACTTTCGTCCACAAAATAATACATGGAAGCAGCATAAGCTCCTCCCAAAAGGATAATAATTACAGCTAAGATTTTAAAAATACGCATCGCACAAAAATAATACAAATATAAAGAGTGACCAATATGCTGATCACTCTGATTATATGTTTAACAATAATTAACCTTGTTATAGGCTGGAAGCGGGGTGCAGGAAGCTGGAAGTTACTATTGTGCAGATCATTACTATTTTTTTTGAT
>NZ_JAJFZH010000044.1:0-14122 GCF_020733145.1 Chryseobacterium sp. X308 | reverse complement strand
TATCAAATCATAGTATAATACGATAGAAAAAGTCTATTTTTGCGATCAATTAAAATATAGAATGAAAATTAATCCCAATATTCTTGTTGTCGTTTTATTCTTTCTGACCTTCCTGGTGCATTTTTCCCTTTGGAAATTTGTTTTTCACCTGGATGAGATAGTGATCATTAAATTTTACCTTTTTCTAAGTGTCATGTTTATGATGATGATCACTCTTATTATCTTAATCAATAGAGTAGCACCGGAATTTTTAGGATTGTCTGTTATTGGTTTGATCCTTTTAAAATTCGGTTTAATGTACTTAATCAGAAAAAAACTGAACTTTGAAGTGATTCCAGGCTACAAATTCCATTTTATCATGCCTTATTTTGTCCTGACAGCACTGCTTACGTACTATGCAATCAAGCTGATTAATCATGATAAAAAACAGTAAAATTATTTATTGAAACTAGAAAAATTATCATATTTTTGCACAACGAAAAAAACCTATCAATGTTTAAGAAATTCGCAGTTTTATTCTACAGTATTTTTGTATTAAACTTAGTGTCTGCACAGCACGGAGAGGCTGCTGCTGGGGCAGCTCCTGCTCAAGAGCTTTCAGAGAAAGACAAAGTAAGCAAAGAAAACAAAGAGTTCATCGATCATCACTTGTTGGATGCACATGATTTCACATTGATGGTTGATAAAGAAGGTCACCACATCGGTTTTCCTCTTCCTGTTATTATTTATGATAACGGTTTCCACTCTTTTATGAGTAACAAAGAAGGGTTCATGCACGGGGAACCAACTGAAGTAGACGGTTCTTTTTATGTATTGCACCATGAGAAAATCTATAAGACTGATGCTGCTGGAACTTTAACACTTGGTGAAGACGGTCATCCTACCAATGTAAAGCCTTTAGATCTTTCTATTACAAAAAGTGTATTGATTATTTTATTAGTGTCAATCTTTATGTTTGTATTATTTGTTGGAATGGCTAAATCTTATAAGAAGTCAGTAGTTCCTACAGGAGCAGCAAGATTCTTAGAGCCACTAATTATCTTTGTAAGAGACGAAGTTGCTATTCCTAATATCGGACACAAGTATAAGAGATTCATGGGTTATTTGTTAACAGTGTTCTTCTTTATTCTTTTCCTTAACGTTCTTGGATTAATGCCTTTCGGAATCAATGTTACAGGTAATATTACAATGACATTCTTCTTAGCTATCCTTACGTATCTGATTACAACATTCTCAGCGAACAAAGATTACTGGAAACATATCTTCTGGATGCCAGGAGTGCCAGTTCCAATGAAACTGATCATGCTTCCAATCGAATTATTAGGAACAATCACTAAACCATTCGCTTTGATGATCCGACTTTTCGCCAACATGACTGCAGGACACATCGTAGTAATGAGTTTGATCGGGCTGATCTATGTATTTAAGAATTTTATCGCAGGTGTTGCATTCCCTTTCCTTACATTGGTAATTTATTTACTTGAAGTATTGGTAGCATTCCTACAGGCTTATATCTTTACAATGTTATCAGCACTGTTTATCGGAATGGCAGTAGAAGAGCACGAGCACGAACATCATGCAGCTCACTAATTGAAATTATAAATTAAAGTAAAACAAATTTTTTAAAATTATATATTATGGAAATCCCTAAAATTGTAGGTGCTGGTATCGTAGTACTAGGTGTAGGTATCGGTCTTGGTAAAATCGGAGCTGCTGCTCTTGAAGCTATCGCTAGACAACCTGAGCAATCTGGAAAAATCCAAACAGCTATGCTTATCGCAGCTGCACTTGTAGAAGGTGTTGCGTTTGCTGCTCTATTCGCAGTAAACTAATTAAATTCAAACCATTATCTGTGACGGTTGGTTACAGATAATGGTTCTTTAAAAAAAAGTAATAATTATTTATACATTTATATAATGGAATTAATTCATCAGTTTTCATCAGGACTATTTATTATCCAGTCTGTTATTTTTCTAGCACTATTATTTTTGTTAGGTAAATTCGCTTGGAAGCCTATTTTAAATTCTATCAATGACAGAGAAACATCTATTGTTGACGCTCTTAATCAAGCTAAATTAGCTAGAAAAGAAATGGAAACTTTAAAAGAGGATAACGAAAGAATCATTCGTGAAGCTAAAATCGAAAGAGACGCGATCCTTAAAGAAGCCAGAGAAATTAAAGACAGAATCGTAGGGGAAGCTAAAGATGCTGCTAAAGCTGAAGGAGACAAAATGATCGAAGCTGCTAAACAGACTATCAACGCTGAGAAAAATGCTGCAATGGCAGACATCAAAACTCAGATTGGTACTTTATCTGTAAACATTGCCGAGTCTATCTTGAAGCAAAAGCTAGATAACAGCGAAGCTCAAAACGAATTAGTTCAAAATTATTTAAACAAATCAAACCTTAACTAAGAATGCTTACATCTAAAGTAGCTAAAAGATACGCACAAGGTTTACTTGACTTCACCAACGAAGCTGGGCAAACGGCTACTGTATTTTCAGAAATGAAAGATGTAGTAAAGGTAATGGCTGAATCTAAAGATTTAAACAGATTTTTCCTTACTCCTTACATCGATTCTAAAAAGAAAATAGAAGTAGCAAACGAAATATTCAAAGGTTTATCTGTTTCTTCTCAAAACCTGATCAGATTGGTTATTAAGCACGGACGTGAAAGCCAATTGAAAAATATTGCTCAGGAATTTATCAACAAAGTAGAAGACCTTAGTGGTGTACAAAGAGTAACGCTTACTACAGCAACTCCGCTTTCAAAAGAGAACCTTGACCAGATTTTAAGATCTACAAATCTTGTAAATGCTGATTCAAACTTTGATCTGAAAGTAAATGTGAAGCCTGAAATTCTTGGAGGATATATTCTGAGAGTAGGTGACCAGCAGGTAGATGCGTCTGTGAAGACAAAATTGAACCAAGTTAAAAAAGATTTCCAATTAAATTAAGAAAAACAACCATACAATGGCAGAAATAAATCCGGCAGAAGTATCTGCGATCTTAAAACAGCAATTGGCCAACTTCGATACTCAATCCAACGTTGAGGAAGTAGGTACAGTTTTAACCATCGGTGATGGTATTGCTCGTGTATACGGGTTAGAAAACGTACAATACGGAGAGTTGGTGAAATTTTCTAGTGATGTAGAAGGTATTGTACTTAACCTTGAAGAAGACAACGTGGGGGTTGCTCTACTTGGTGAAAGTAAATTAGTAAAAGAAGGTGATACAGTAAGAAGAACAAACAGAATCTCTTCTATCAAAGTAGGAGAAGGTATGTTAGGAAGAGTAGTAGATACTCTTGGTAACCCAATCGATGGTAAAGGTCCTATTACTGGGGATTTATACGAAATGCCATTGGAAAGAAAGGCTCCTGGAGTTATCTTCAGACAGCCGGTAACTGAGCCTTTACAGTCTGGTATCGTGGCAATTGATGCGATGATCCCTGTAGGAAGAGGACAAAGAGAGCTTATCATTGGTGACAGACAAACAGGTAAAACTACTGTTGCTATTGATACGATCATCAACCAAAAAGAATTCTTTGATGCTGGTCAGCCAGTATATTGTATATATGTTGCTATCGGTCAGAAAGCTTCTACTGTAGCACAAATCGTTAAAACGCTTTCTGATAAAGGAGCTTTAGCGTATACGGTAATCGTTGCAGCTAACGCATCAGATCCGGTTCCAATGCAGGTATATTCTGCAATGGCAGGAGCTTCTATCGGTGAGTTCTTCAGAGACACTGGTAGACCGGCGCTTATCGTTTATGATGATTTATCTAAACAAGCTGTTGCTTACCGTGAGCTTTCTCTACTATTGAGAAGACCACCGGGCCGTGAAGCTTACCCTGGAGACGTTTTCTACCTTCACTCAAGACTATTGGAAAGAGCTGCAAAAGTAATCGCTGATGACGAAATTGCTAAGCAAATGAACGATTTGCCAGAGTCTCTTAAACCAATCGTAAAAGGTGGTGGTTCATTAACAGCCCTTCCGATTATCGAAACTCAGGCTGGTGACGTTTCTGCGTATATCCCTACAAACGTAATCTCTATTACAGACGGACAGATCTTCCTGGAGTCTGATCTATTCAACTCAGGGGTTCGTCCTGCAATCAACGTAGGTATCTCTGTATCAAGGGTAGGAGGTAACGCTCAGATCAAATCAATGAAAAAGGTATCTGGTACATTGAAGCTTGACCAGGCTCAATATAAAGAATTGGAAGCATTTGCTAAATTCGGTTCTGACCTTGATGCTTCTACTTTAGCAGTAATCTCTAAAGGAGAAAGAAACGTAGAAATCCTTAAGCAGCCGGTAAACGCACCACTTCCAGTAGAAAGTCAGGTAGCTATCGTATATGCCGGAACAGAAAACTTAATGAGAAACGTTCCATTGAACAAGATTAAAGAATTCCAACACGAATACATCGAGTTCCTTAGATCTAAGCACCCGGATACAATGGCTGCTATCAAGGCTGGAAAAATCGATAACGATATTACAGGTGTTCTTAAGCAGGCAGCTAACGATTTAGCTTCTAAATACAACTAAAAAATTCAATGTTTAAGGTTTGAAATATAGCGTTTTAAACCTTAAACTTTAGACCTTAAACTTTGAACCCAAATTAATGGCAAACTTAAAAGAAATACGAGGCAGAATTACGTCAATTTCATCTACGATGCAGATTACACGTGCTATGAAGATGGTTTCCGCAGCGAAACTTAAAAAAGCACAGGATGCAATCGTGATGTTAAGACCTTATTCTGAAAAATTACAGGAGCTTATCCAGAATGTAAATTCTAGCTCTGATCCTGATCAGATTTCTGTATATGCTCAGAAAAGAGAGGTTAAAAGAGTACTATTCATCGCTGTTACTTCAAACAGAGGTCTTGCGGGAGCTTTTAACTCTTCTATCGTAAAAGAGCTTAACCTTCAGTTTCAGAACAACGCTCAGTACGAGATTGAAGTTCTTCCTGTAGGTAAAAAAGTATATGATGCTGTAAGAAAAAGCCGTACGGTATATACTAATGGAAGCACTGTATATGATAATCTGAACTTTGATGCAGTTGCTCATATCACTGAAGGGGTAATGACGAGTTTCAGAGAAGGTAAATTTGACGAAGTGTATGTTATCTATAACAAATTCGTTAATGCTGCTACTCAGGAAGTAACTACAGAACAGCTTCTTCCTATCTCAATGCCGGAAAATACTGAGCCGCAGGTTGAAACGGATTATATCTTTGAACCTAACAGAGCTGAAATCCTGGATAATTTGATTCCAAAGTCTATCAAAACTCAGGTTTTCAAAGCGATCTTAGATTCAGTAGCATCTGAGCATGGAGCGAGAATGACTGCAATGCACAAAGCAACAGACAATGCTCAGGCTTTAAAGAACGATCTTGTGATCTTCTACAACAAAGCAAGACAGGCTGCAATTACCAACGAAATCCTGGAAATTGTTTCCGGAGCAGAAGCTTTGAAAAATTCATAAAGAATTATTTTACTATACCCATAAAAGCACCGAAACTATCGGTGCTTTTATGTTTGTGGAAGGCTGAAACTGCTATTTACTACTTAAAAATATCGTTTCTGTTGAAAAATGAGTCGTTGTTCCAATTATTTTTTTTATTTGAAAATAGCGGTATTTTATAGTGTCATTTTTTCTTCCGAAAATTCCTTCATCGAAATAATCTATCCCGGATTCAGGTTATTTTTATTTTACATATCTTTGTAGCTAATAAAATATATATTATCTCTAAATGGACTCGGACATAGTCAGGCTTTTGCTGGCCTTATTTCTTGTTTTACTCAATGGCTTCTTCGTAGCCGCAGAATTTTCAATTGTTAAAGTTCGTTACTCTCAAATTCAGCTAAAAGCTGCAGAAGGAAACTCTATGGCTAAGCAGGCAGAACATATCATCAAGCATCTTGATGAATATCTTTCCGCTACACAATTAGGAATTACATTGGCTTCCCTTGCCCTTGGTTGGGTAGGAGAAAGTGCTTTGCACCACGTGGTTGAAAGCCTCTTTCATTCGTTTAATATAGACCTGACACAAACAACAATTACCACCATTTCAGTGGTAACCAGTTTTGTATTAATTACCATCATGCACATTGTGTTTGGTGAGCTTATACCAAAATCAATCGCTATCAGAAAATCTGAATCAACGACAATGGCAACAGCGGTTCCGTTGAGAGTTTTCTATACGATTTTTAAACCGTTTATCTGGTTGATGAATTCCATGTCAAATGGTTTCTTAAGACTGGTGAAAATTCACCCGGCTTCGGAACAGGAAATTCACTCTACAGAAGAACTTCAGCTTCTGGTAAAGCAAAGTGCAGACAGCGGAGAGATAGAAGAAGAGAACTATGAGATCATCAAAAATGCATTTGATTTTACAGATCATTCTGCAAAACAGATCATGGTTCCAAGGCAGAATATTACCTCTATTGATTTTGAAGAAGATATCAATGATATTATCAACAAAATTATGGACAGCGGATACTCGCGTATTCCTGTATATATTGATTCTATTGATAATGTGATCGGAATTTTCTACACAAAAGAAATTATAAGAGAATTTGTGAAGAGAAAAGGAGATCTTGATCATGAAGATCTTAAAGACTTAATGCGTGATGCCTTCTTTGTGGTGGAAAGCAAAAAAGTTTCAGACTTACTGAAGACTTTCCAGCTTAAAAAACAGCACATCGCCATTGTTATTGATGAATTTGGTGGAACTGAAGGAATTATTACACTGGAAGATATTCTGGAAGAACTGGTAGGAGAAATTCAGGATGAAGAAGACGATGAAGAAAAAATCGTTGATAAAATAGCGGATAATACCTATTGGGTACAGGCTACACAGCCTTTGGAGGAAATCAATGAATTCCTTCCCAGAAAACTTCCTCTTTCCGAAGAAAGCGAGTACAACTCACTGGCCGGATTTATTCTTTATGAGCTCGAAGAAATCCCTGAAGAAAACCAGGAGTTTGATCTTGCAGACTATCACTTTAAAATTCTGAAAATGAATAACAAGAGTGTTGAACTTGTAGAACTTGTTTATCAGGAACCTAATGCGATTGATAATCTGGCAGACAAAATAGGAGAAGTTTAAAAGAATAAAAATGAATTTTTATAACAGCATAAAAGATTACGAAAATCCAAAACGTCAGTATGAAGAAGAAGTACTTGTTCTGGATGATACGGATGAAGTTTATAAACTGGTACTGCATAACGATGATATCCATACATTTGATTATGTGATAGACTGTCTGATCGAAATATGCAAGCATACCCTGGAACAGGCAGAGCAATGCACGATCCTTGTTCATTACAAAGGCAAATGTACCGTAAAAACAGGCTCAATGGATGTTTTGAAGCCTATGCATGAAAAATTAATTTCGCGCGAATTAACAAGCGAAATCGTATAAAATAAAAAACCGGCAAATGAATTGTCGGTTTTTTTTATTAAATCCCAAAAAGAAAGTTGAGTAATCCCAATAAATCATAAAGACCTGTCAGTTTTCAGAATGTATTTTAATCTTTAAATCCTTTAATCTTTTAATTTCTCAATACTCTTACATTGTCACATTTTATCTAAAATAGTATATTTGTACCAACTATAAAGAAACAAAAAAACAATGCTTGTAATAGGAATTGCCGGTGGTACAGGATCCGGCAAAACTACAGTTGTTGATAAGATACTTCAGCAGCTTGATATTGAGGGAATGAATATCCTCTCTCAGGATAATTATTATCACGACAACCAAGGTCTTACATTGACGGAAAGAGAAGCTCTTAACTATGACCATCCAAAATCAATAGACTTTGACTTACTGATAAAACATGTAAAAGCTTTAAAAAACAATGAGCCGATTGAACAGCCGATTTACAGCTTTGTTACACATTCCAGAACAGGAGATCATGTCACTGTAGAACCTAAAAACGTATTGGTAGTAGAAGGAATTCTTGTTTTGACCAACAAAGAATTACTGAAAGAATTTGATCTGAAGGTATTTGTTCATGCAGATTCTGACGAAAGACTGATCAGGAGGATCAGGAGAGACACCCAGGAAAGGGGAAGAGATCTGAGCGAAGTATTGCACCGTTATCAGACCACATTGAAACCAATGCACCAGGAATTCATCGAGCCGTCTAAAAATGAGGCCGATCTTATTATACCTAATATGAAACAGAATTCCGTAGCCATTGATTTTTTAACTACTGTTATTAAAAACTCGTTGAAAAAACATTAAAAAATGGAAGAAAACAACCTTATCAAAGACATTCAGCCGAAATCTGAAACATTCAAACTTATCCAGAAATATGTTTTGAACAAGTATACCATTACGATCTGTCTGTTTTTGGTATGGATGATTTTTTTCGATAAAACTTCATTTCTTGTCATTAATGAACTGAATGGTGAGATTCATAAGTATGAAGAGCAGCTGGACTACTATAAGAAAGAGTACGAAAAAAATGATGCTTTTTATAAAAAACTGATGAACAACAAGTCAGAAAAAGAAAAATACGCAAGAGAAAATTATTTTATGAAAAAACCGAATGAAGAAATTTTCATTCTGGTGGTAGACAGCACAAAAGTGGCTAAAAAATAATAAAAGTTGAATAGAATTTCGTTGATGATGAAATGAATTTTTAGTTTTAAATTTCACTTACAAAGCAAAATTCACCATTAACAATTCACAAATAAAAAACTAATGTCAAATACAGATATACTTTCAAACTGGGAAAACCTGGTCAAAAAACAACTTAAAACAGAGGATATTTATCCTGTTTTAGAAAAACAGAATCTGGAAGGAATAGAAGTGAAGCCTTTTTACACTGAAGTTCAGAAGCCTTTGGTAAACCTGCCAAGAGTTGAAGAAAGTACCCATCTGGTTGCAAGATACCACGAAAGTCTGGAAGAAGAAGTATTTGCATTTATGCTGGATCAGAATGTAGAAAATCTGGATCAGAAAACCATTTTTGTGAATAATAAAGATCTTGCAGGGCACATCAGTCCTAAAGAAGAAGACCAGTATTTTTCACTGATTGATGTTTTTAATGAAAAAGAAGGAAGTATTGATGATCAGCTGGTAAAAGAATTACTTTCAAAAGATTTTAAAAGAAATATCTGCGTAGATATTTCACTGCATCAGAATGCCGGAGCTGCCATCTATCAACAGCTTGCAATTGCCCTTGCAAAGGCTAAGGAGTTAGCAGAAGTTTATGGAGCTGAAATTTTAAATAAACTGATTTTCAGAATAGCTGTTGGAGGAAGTTATTTCTTTGAAATGGCTAAGCTGAGAGCTTTTAAGATTATTTTCAACCAGCTTTCAAAAGAATACGGACTGGATGAAGTTCCTTACATCTTTGCTGAAACTTCGTTACGAAATAAAGCCGTTTCAGATAATGAAAATAACCTGATCCGTTCTACGTTGGAGCTTGCTTCTGCCATGATTGGCGGAGCAGACGCTGTTTTCTCAAACAATTATCTTGTAGACAGAAGTACGGATAACTCGGAAGAAATTTCTTTCAAACAACAGATAGTTCTGGCGTATGAAAGTATCATCAATGTATTTGAAGATGCTTCTAACGGAAGTTATTATATTGAAGATATCACCCGGCAGTTCGCAGAAAAAGCATGGACTTTATTTGTTGAGATTGAAGAAGCTGGCGGATATCTTGAGCTGTTGAAACAGGGAGTTATTCAGAAAAAAATCTATGATCATGCGATTGAAGAGCAGCAATGGATTGAAGAAGGGAAAATAAAGCTGATCGGAGTAAATTTATATCCTAAATTAGAAGTTAAAAAGTCTGTTGCTGAGCTTTACAACGAAAAAGAAATAAAAGCAGTACGCTGGGCTGAAATGTTTGAGTAATGAAAGAAAAACTGATAGATTTATTTGAATATACCCATCATTTTAACGCTGAGATGATTAAAGTTATTTCTGAAAACAGAGAGCTTATTAACGATAAAACGATCAGTTTGATAAATCATACCCTTAATGCACAACAGATCTGGAATGCCCGGATATTAGGAGAGGAAACCTTTGAAGTATGGCAGATCAATCCCTTTGAATCCCTGGAGGAGATTAATCATAAGAATTTTCTTAAAAGTATTGACATTATCAGTAATCTTGATTTGGATAAAAGAATAGAATATCAGAATTCAAGAGGGACAAAGTTTGAAAACACTATTTTTGAAATGCTTTTTCATGCCGTCAATCACTCCACGTATCACAGAGGACAAATCAATTCTTTGCTTAAGCAAAACGGTATAACTCCGGTAGCGGCTGATTATATTTTTTATAAGAGATAATTTGATCATTTCTAACAAGATTTTGTGTAGATTTATGAAACACAAAATGCAAATGTTATGAAAGAAAATGAGATAAGTTTTTATATCAGAAAATCTATATTTTCTGTTTATAATGAACTTGGACCAGGTTTATTGGAAAAAGTTTATGAGAAGGTTCTGGCTTGCGAATTGGAAAATAATGGTTTAAAAGTGAAGACTCAGGTTCCGATGAAGGTTAAATTTAGGGATATTATTATTGATTCTGGTTTTGTTGCCGATATAATTGTTGAAGATAAAATTATTATAGAAATAAAAGCCGTAACGGAAATAGCAAATATTCATCATCAACAGTTGTTAACCTATTTAAAGTTAACAGGATTGAAATTAGGAATTTTGGTAAACTTTAATACTGATTTTATCAGTAAAAGTATTTTTCGGAAAGTAAGAGGGAATTTAGACTAATATTCCAAAATGGACCACAGATGGCACAGATTTTCACAGATGATTGCACATATTTTTTTTAACTTTTAATGATTATGGGTATTCTGTTACGTAAAATGAAACATTAAGCATCTATGGAGATTTTTTTATGCGGTTAAGAATGAATAAATTCAAATATTTAAAATTACTTAAATAAATAAAACATAAACATCTGTGAAAATCCGTGTCATCTGTGGTTAAATTAATAAATAAGGAAATCCAAAACTACATCAGTGCAAATCTGAAAACAGATTTACATACATTATTATTGAAAAAATCCCCTTTTCCGGAGGTTTCCATGCAGGAAATCGTACAGCAGATCAAAGGAAAACAGGTGGCAGAAAGGAAATTTCCGTTTCTCCTGAAAGAAGGCATTCTTTTTCCGCCACAGCTTAATCTGGAACAGTCATCATCAGAAAAAACAGCGCTTTATAAATCTGAAACTCTGAAAGGAAAGAAATTCATTGATCTTACAAGCGGTTTTGGTATTGATGCTTATTATCTCTCCCAAAATTTTGACGATATCACTTTGGTAGAACAAAATACCGTGCTTTTAAATATTGTTGAAAATAACTGGAACATCCTGGGCCGTAAGGCAAAATTTGTCAACAGAAAACTCGAAGATTTTCTGGATGAAAATCAGGAATATTTCGATGTTGTTTATCTTGATCCGGCAAGGAGAGACCAGCAAAAGAACAAAGTTTTTCTTTTAGAAGACCTGTCACCTGATATTCTTGAAATTCAGGAAAAATTACGGGCTATTTCCGGTCAGGTAGTTATTAAACTGTCGCCTCTTATTGATCTTAAATATCTTGTCTCTGTGCTGCCCGGTATTGCAAGAATTGATGTTATTGCCCTCAAAAATGATGTCAAAGAAGTTGTAATCTTTTTATCCGGCGAAAATACGGATGGCATTATCTGCAACTGTGTGAACCTTGAAAGCGGAGAAGAGACTTTTACGTTCAGATTTGGGGAAGAAGAAACTGCGGAATCGGAATATTCTGAACCGGAAAAATACATTTATATTCCCAATCATTCTATTTTGAAGGCGGGAGCTTTTAATTTGATTTCCCTGAAATTCGGATTGAAAAAACTTCATCCCAACAGCCATCTTTACACTTCTACTGAAAAGATTGAAAATTTTCCGGGAAGGATTTTGGAAATGGAATCTGTTGATTCTAAAAGTATTAAAAAGAAAGGACAGTTTAATATCATTGCAAAAAACTACCCTTTAAAACCTGAAGAAATCAAAAAGAAATACGGTTTAAAAGACGGAGGAGATCAGTATCTTATTTTTACCCAATCCAAAAAAGGGAAAATAATATTAAAATCAGTATAAAAATGTTGCCGAAAAAAGCAGGATTTCTTACTTTTGGGCAATCAAAAATTGAAGCATGTAATCGCTTGCTGTTTGGAGGGTCAGAATAGATTGAAAATAGCACGGTTCCATATTACCTTTAAAAAAAATAATTTTACATATGAAAAAATTAGTTATCTGTTTAGCGATTGCAACTGTAGCGGTAAGCTGTAAAAAAGTTCCGCAAGGAGGAAACAAAGCTACTTTGAAACTTGAAGAAGGAGTAGAAAGATATTCTGACGCTCCTCAGGGAGAAGCTCACGGACATGAAGCTGCTGCTGAGCATAAAGAAGAAGCTCCTGCAAAACCTGAAGAAGCTGCTGCTCCAAAAACAGACAGTACTGCTGCTGCAAAACCTGCTGAAGCTGATAAAGCTCCAAAAGCTGAACACTAATTAGAAGTACAAAATATATAAGTGCCCTGTTTCTGCAGGGCATTTTTTTATTAAAAAGAGGGCTATGGGGTTCATTAGCATGAGATTGGGAAAATCCTTTCTTTTTGTTTGTCCCTGCCGGGCATTTTTTTTAATTTTAACAAAATAAATTTTTACAATGCAAGAGACATTAAATTACATCAACGAAAACAAACAACGTTTCGTGGATGAATTATTTGAGTTATTGAGAATTCCTTCTATTTCTGCGGATCCGGCGTATAAAGATGACGTTTTGAAATGTGCAGATGTAGTGGCGGCACACCTTAAAAATGCTGGAGCTGACAATGTTGAAGTTTGCCAGACAAAGGGATATCCAATTGTTTTCGGGGAGAAAATTTTAGATAAAAGCTTACCTACAGTATTGGTATACGGACACTACGATGTTCAGCCGGCAGATCCGCTGGAATTATGGACAAAGCCACCTTTTGAGCCTTATATTGAAAAAACTGAATTACACCCTGAAGGAGCTATCTTCGCAAGAGGTTCCGCTGATGATAAAGGACAGTTCTTCATGCATCTGAAGGCTTTTGAAGCTATGATGAAAACCAATGCTCTTCCTTGCAATGTTAAATTTATCTTAGAAGGTGAAGAAGAAGTGGGTTCTGTAAGCTTGGGAGACTGGGTAAACGAGAACAAGGAGAAATTAGCTTGTGATTGTATCTTAATTTCCGATACCCATATTTACAGCAATGAACAACCTACTGTAACAACAGGATTAAGAGGTTTAAGCTATGTAGAAGTAGAAGTGGAAGGTCCAAACAGAGATTTACACTCAGGTCTTTATGGTGGAGCGGTTCCAAATCCTATCCATGTCCTTTCAAGAATGATCGCTAATCTGATTGATGAAAACGGTCATATCACTATTGATGGGTTCTACGACAATGTAGAAACTGTTTCAGATGCTGAAAGAGCTGAAATGAACAAATTGAAAGATAATCCTGAAGAATTCAAGAAATCAATCGGATTAAGCAATATCGAAGGTGAAAAAGGATATACTACTCTAGAAAGAACTTCTATCCGTCCTACTTTAGACTGTAACGGAATCTGGGGTGGTTACACAGGAGAAGGAGCTAAAACTGTAATTCCTTCAAAAGCTTTTGCTAAAATTTCAATGCGTTTGGTTCCTTACCAGACCCCTCAGGAAATCACGGAAAAGTTCACGAAATATTTTGAAAAAATCGCTCCGGATACGGTAAAAGTAAAAGTAACTCCTCACCACGGAGGAATGCCTTACGTTTTACCAACCAATACAAAAGAATTTGCTGCTGCAAAACAGGCAATGGAATCTGCGTTTGGAAAAGAGGTGCTTCCATACAGAGGAGGAGGAAGTATTCCGATTACAGCCATGTTTGAGCAGGTTTTAGGAGCTAAATCTGTATTGATGGGATTCGGATTGGATTCTGATGCGATCCACTCTCCTAACGAGCATTATGGGCTGTTCAATTTCTATAAAGGGATTGAAAGTATTCCATTGTTCTTTGAGAATTATTCAAAGTAATTGATTAATAATACCTGTCTCTTTTTCCCATTTGTTGGTGGGGGGTTTTGT
>NZ_JAJFZH010000043.1:0-15431 GCF_020733145.1 Chryseobacterium sp. X308 | reverse complement strand
AAAACCACGCGTAACTTCGCCGGCAGCGCCAGATGTGTTAAAGAGACAGAAATATTTTCTGATGAATACCTTTTGGGATGAAAATTGATTGTGAATAGTAAAATGATGATTCTTAATTTCATAAATTTGCTGTAATGAATGACCAGTTACAAGAAACCAAAAACTTTATACAGGAGCTGAGCGAGCAGCTTTACATCTATATCACCCGGATTTCACCAGCCGGGCTCGACTGGGTTTTTCATATCATTGTAAAACTGAGCTTACTTCTTGTCCTGTTTTTAATCACTGATTTTATTTTTAAATTCATTATCAATTCAGTATTCAGGTTATTTCATAATGAACAGAAGTTCCCGATCGTAAAATCTATTTATCAGTCGAAAATCACCAATTCTGTAGCCCATTTTGCTGCTTTGATTGCGGTTGCCGGGATACAGGGATCTATATTTCCGGAAAATGCACTGCCGAAGACCACTATTTTTATTATAAGATGTATCAATCTAGGATTAGTTTTGATAGTAGCGGGAATGCTCTACAGATCACTGACTGCTTTCAGGAATTATTTCAGTATTAAACAGGATTTCTACAAAATAATGGCACTTAATGCCATTTCAGAAACTGTAAAAATTTTAGGACTCTTTATATTTACAGTAGTAGGACTTTGTGTGATTTTCGGGATCAAAGGAACCACTATCGTAGGAAGTCTGGGGGCTATTACAGCTGTTCTGGTATTGGTTTTCAGAGATACTATTCTCGGGTTTGTCACAGGTCTTCACGTTGCCACTTCTAAAAACTTAAAAGTCGGGGATTGGGTAAGTATTCCCAAATACAGTATTGAAGGTAATATCACGGAGATCAACCTTTTAACGACTAAAATCACCAATTTTGATAAAACGGTTTCCACGATTCCAACCTATGATCTGATGACCACTGAGATCAAGAATATGCAGGTGATGTCTGAATCCAATACAAGAAGAATAAAAAAATCAATCTACTTTAATATCAATTCTTTTAAGTTCCTGACGGATGAAGATGTCGAGCGTTTAAAGGAAATTAACCTGATTTCAGATTATCTGGATGAAAGGACATCAGAGATCAAAAAAGAAAAGGAAAGCCTTGTACATAAAGATAAAATTGTGAATGGAAGGCAGCTTACCAATATTGGTGTTTTCAGGTATTATGCACAGAAATATATTGAAAATGATCCTGATATTGATAAAAACGGAACCCGGATGGTCCGCCAGCTGGACATTACTCCGCAAGGGCTGCCCCTTGAAGTTTACTGCTTTACCAATGATTCCAAATGGGAACGTTTTGAGCAGATCCAGGCCGATATTTTTGACCATTTATTGGTGGCTTCAAAAGAATTTGAACTTCAGGTGATGCAGATCAGTGTGAAAGTATAGAAGCAGGAAGATTGAAAAGGGAAGTGGATATTTCCAGTCTCTTTTAACCCAAATTTTAAATTAAATTTTTAAATGATCATAAATGTGGAAGACCAATAAAAGTACGAAGTCTGGATTTACTTCCAGCTCCATGCTTCCAGCTTCCAACATCTTATATCTAATATCTACAATAAAAAATGACAAAACTAAGCGTAAACATTAATAAAATTGCGACGTTAAGAAATGCAAGAGGAGGTGAAACCCCAAGTGTGACAGAAGCTGCTATAAAAATTCAGGAATTCGGAGGACAGGGGATTACCATCCATCCAAGACCTGATGAAAGGCATATCACAAGAAAAGATGTCTATGATCTGAAGCCGTTGGTTACAACTGAGTTTAATATTGAAGGAAATCCTCATCAGGATTTTATTGATATGGTATTGGAAGTGAAACCTGAACAGGTGACGCTGGTACCGGATGCTGATGATGCCATTACATCCAATGCCGGCTGGGATACCAAAAAACATCTCGATTACCTTACAGAGATCATTGCAGAATTTAAAAAAGCGGGAATCCGTACTTCTGTTTTCCTGGATCCTTTACCGGAGCTTGTAGAATATGCGGCCAAAACAGGAGCAGATAGGATAGAGCTGTACACTGAAGCTTATGCAAAAAACTATCTTACCAATAAAGAACAGGCTATAAAACCTTATTACGACACTGCTGTTGAAGCGACAAAGTTCGGGTTGGGAATTAATGCAGGACATGATCTGAGCTTAGAAAACCTGAAATATTTCTCAGATACCATTCCGAACCTTCTGGAAGTATCTATCGGGCATGCTTTGATTTCTGAAGCACTTTATATGGGATTGGAAAATACAGTTCAGGCTTATCTGAAGAGACTGGCAAAATGGTAATTAATAAGAAATCAGAAGTTAGAGATGAGAAGTTAGTACAACTTCAATTATATTAAAAATAGCATAAACAGATTATGCATGATTTATCTAACTTCTAGTTTCTCACATCTAACTTCTAAAAATATGGAAATTTTAAACTCAAAAATATTCGGCGAAAATGTAACGAATACGCCGCTTCTTGTATTTCACGGACTATTCGGAATGCTCGACAACTGGGGAAGTTTCGGAAAGGATCTGGGAGAATATCTTCCGGTACACCTGATCGATCTTCGAAACCACGGAAGAAGTTTTCACTCAGACAGTATGTCACATGATGACCTGGCCGATGATATTGTCCGTTATATGGATCATTACGGAATTCAGAAAGCGCATGTTTTAGGGCATTCTTTAGGCGGAAAAGCAGTGATGCAGTTTGCCATAAAATATCCTGAACGTGTTGAAAAACTGATTGTTGTAGATATTTCACCTAAGGCATATCCGCCGCATCATCAGGGAATTATCAAAGCACTGGAAACCGTTGATTTCAATACGGTTACTTCAAGAAACGAGGTGGAAGCTGTCCTGAACCAATATATTCCCGAAAGATCTACCGTGCAGTTTCTGACGAAAAATCTGTATTGGGATGACAATAAAAAACTGGGCTGGAGATTCAACCTTAAAACATTATCTGAAAAATATACTGAATTTGTTTCCAATGCTATTAAATTTGGAGTTTTTGAAGGTGATACACTGTTCATCGCCGGAGCAAAATCTAATTACATCCTGCCACAGGACGAATTCGGTATCAGGCAGCAATTCCCTAAAGCTAAAATAGTGACGGTGAAAAATGCAGGGCACTGGGTGCAGGCAGAAAATCCGGTTGATTTCGCAAATGTTGTTAAGGAATTTCTTGGTTTAAATTAATTTTATACTTTAATTTTCAATATTATGTTAAAATTTTATTAAAAACATATATTATTTCTCCATGAGTTGAAATTTTTGTACTTTGGATTTTCAAAAAACAATAAAAATATTAACTTATGGAAAACAAAAATTCAAAAAAGAAGCCATTTTTTGCATCATTTTTAGAAAAACAGGTTAAAGATCCTGAAACAGTAAAAGGTGGAGGTATTACTTCCGTATTGGCAGATCAGATTACTACATCCCTGCAGGATCAGATCACGACTCCTCTTAAGGATAATGTTACTACGCCTGATAACGACAATGTAACGATGAAATATCCATCTGACGGTGATGAGGATGTTTTAGAAGTATGATAATGTACAAGCATTAAGCTAAATTATAATCCAACCAAAACTAAAACATTATGAAAAGCAACAACTCAAAGAAGAAGCCGTTTTTCGCATCATTCCTGGAAAAACAGGTGAAGGATCCCGAAACTGTAAAAGGAGGAAGTGATATCACACTTGCTGAAACAGATTTGATTACAAAGCCGACAATAGACACGGTAACCTCTCCAAAAGATGATATGATGCACACGCTGAAATATCCATCTGACGGTGATGATGATACAATCACTATTCCACTATAATAAGTAGAATATTCAATAAAATAATAGGGGAAACTTAAATAGTAAGTTTCCCTTTTTAATAAAAAACCGGCAAATGATTCTCTGCATCACCCACTCACAGGATTTTTATAATATTGATCTCTTTTTCGAATATCTTACCTCTAAAAATATACCCTTTTTCAGACTGAATTCTGACCGCCTGAACCATCTTCAGAAAATCAGTATTCATGAAGATTCATTTGAATTGACTGACGAATCAGGAAATACCATCCATTCTGATGATATCAAAGGCGTATGGCACAGAAAAGCCTGGAGGATCAGTGCACCCGAAGAGCTGGATCAGGATTATGAAAAAATCTTTCTCAACGAATATGGAAGCCTGAGGTATAACCTGATAACGGCTTTAGAACATATTCCCTGGATCAACCCTTATGAAAACGAAAAAAAAATCGACGGTAATAAGATCTTTCAGCTGAAAATTGCACAAAGAAATAATTTAACCATTCCCAAAACCATTTTTTCTAATGATGAAGAAAAAATAACCACATTTTTCCATCAGTACTGCCAGGGAAAAGCCATTGCGAAGCTTCACGGAGTTACCGCAAAAACAATGTCAGGGGAAAATATGATTTCCACTACAGTTATTGAAGAAGAATCCCTGGAACACCTTTCAGATATCGCTTACTGTCCGATGATTTTTCAACCCTATATTGAAAAAGAATATGAATTACGAATCGTGTATGTAGATGGTGAGTTTTTCACAGGAAAAATCAATAACAGTGAAAATGCGGACTGGAGAGTAGCCCGTGAAGGATATTTCTGGGAAGCCTACGAGTTGCCTGATGCTATTAAAGCCAATCTCACTTTCATGATGAAAGAAATGGGACTTTATATAGGAGCGATCGATATGATCAAAGGAAGAGACGGGGCGTATTATTTCCTTGAAGTCAATCCACAGGGAGAATGGGGAATGCTTCAGAAAGAACTGGGATTTCCCATTGCAGAAAAAATTGCCGATAACCTTATCAAAAGAATTAATTTCCATGAATAAAATTTTAATAATTACCCATACTGCAGATAACTTTTCCATTGAAAAAGTAACAGAATACATTGAAAAAAATAATTGTGAAGTCATTCGCTTTGATGTAGACGTTTATCCATTACAAAACAAACTGTCTACTATTTTCCAGGATGGAGAATGGGTAAGCTACCTTGAAACGCCTGAAACAAAACATCGTTTGGATGATATTTCTGCCATCTGGTACAGAAGAGCCTACAATATCGGAAAAGGATTAAAGGAAGAAATGGACTCTAAATTTTACGGTGCGGCTATGGGAGAAATCAGAAATACCCTTTTTGGTTTCTTCGAATCTGTGGATGCTTATTCTCTGGGAAAACCAAGTGTTTACAGAAGACTCGACAGCAAGGAAGAACAATTGAAAATTGCAGATAAATTAGGGCTGACCATTCCGGCAACCTGTCTTACCAATAATCCTGATGAAGCAAGGAAATTTATTGTAAAACATCAGAATGTGGTGGCTAAAATGCAGACCGGTTTTGCCATTTATGAAGATGGGGTAGAAAATGTAGTGTTTACGAACGTTGTTGGCGAAGATAAACTGGAAGAACTGGATTCATTGCTGTATTGTCCGATGCAGTTTCAGCAGATGATTCAAAAGAAAAAAGAACTTCGTATTACCATTGTGGGAAGAGACGTTTACGCATTCGAAATAGATTCCCAACAATCTGAAGATGCCAAAATAGACTGGAGAAAAGACGGCGTTAATTTGATTGATAAATGGAGCAGAACAGAACTTCCTGCAGATGTAGAAGCAAAACTGCTTGAACTGCTTGATACTTACAACGTAGATTACGGAGCCATAGATATGATTGTATCCCCTGAAGACGAATATTATTTTATCGAGATCAATGCGGCAGGAGAGTTCTTCTGGCTGGATAATCTTACAGAAGGAAACCTTATTTCCAAAAGCATTGCAGATGTTCTCTGCGACAAAGCGCCAAGAAGAAATAATGAGGTAATGGCGTAAGCAATAAAGAATTTTAAATATAAAAAGTCCTGAAAGTTGTCAATTCTTTCAGGACTTTTCAGTTGGATACCCTTTTGTGATTTAAATTTTCAGGTTTGTGGTATTCGGAATGATAATATTGGTTAAATTAAGTTGAATTATGCTTTAAAAATCGCAAATTTGCAAAAACGGTTTTTCCAAATAATTTTTACCGATCCGGAAGCATTGCCGGATAGAAAATATTGTTATATTTTAGTCAGCAATCAAGTAAGATAATTAATGATTTTTGTAACGGGGGCTACCGGAATTCTGGGAAGAATAATTGTACTGGAACTTCTTAAAAGAGGGAAAAATGTACGTGCTTCCAAACGGCCGGGCAGCAATTTAAACGATGTAAAGCATTCATACAGCTTTTATACGGAGAATCCTGACGATTTTTTCCATAAAATTGAATGGGTAAACGTAGATTTTGATGATCTCGATTCTTTAAAAACTGCACTGCAAGGCGTAGATGAGGTGTATCACTGTGCTGCCAAAGTAAGTTTTCATCCGAAAGATGAAAAAGAAATGTATCATACCAATATCAAGGGTACGGAAAATCTTTTGTTTGCCTGTGAAGGATCCGACGTTAAAAAATTTCTCCACGTAAGTTCTGTTGCCGTTCTTGATAATTTCAATGAAAAAGGAGAACTGGATGAAGATTCTGATTTTAATCCGAAACTGGAACATTCTGCCTACGCCATCTCTAAGCATTTATCTGAAATGGAGGCATGGAGAGCGTCCGCAGAAGGACTGAATGTGGTGATCATTAATCCCGGCATGATCGTAGGAAGCGGAAACTGGAGCCAAAGCAGCGGTGAGCTTTTCTCAACCTTTGAAGACAATAGCTTTACCTTTTCAGGAGGCTCTGCCTACGTTGACGTAAGAGACGTTGCCAATACGGCTATAGGATTAATGGAAAATAACCTTTTCGGAGAACGCTTTATTATTGTCGCTGAAAATAACAGATATGCGGACCTTGCCAAACAGGTAAGAACCCGCCTGGGACTTAAAGATGCGAGAATTCTTTCACAATCTGTACTCAATATCGGAAGAGTAGCCAACACCCTTTTCGGATGGCTGATTCCAAAACTAAGGATGGTGACCAAATCAAATATTGAGGCCATCTCTTCATTCAACACCATTTCCAATCACAAAGTCAAAGAAAAACTGAACTATCAGTTTATTCCCGTAAAAGAAAGCATAGACTTTCACCTGAACAATTATATTAACGACAAAAAGCTGAAGAAATGAATCTTGCAGAGGCAATTATCCTTAAAAATGTAGAAAAACATCCTATAAAAGCGGCCATCGGATTTAAAAAGAAAGATGCCTGGAAAGAGCTGAGCTGGAAAAAATTCAGTGAAATTATTTTTAAAACAGCCAATGCTTTAAAAGAATCCGGTGTTCAGGAGAATGACAGAGTGGCGATTTATTCAGACAATTCATCAGAATGGATGATCATAGATCTGGCTTCTCTGGCGATTGGTGCTGTTACAGTACCTGTTTATTCCACGAATAATGCTGAACAGGCAGAACATATCATCAACGATTCCGGTGCTAAAGCCGTTTTGGTAGGAAACCAGATGCAGTACGATGCCTGCCTTGAGTTTTTACATAAAGAAGAAAACAATCTTGAAACCATTATTGTTTCTAAAAAAGCAGTGTGGATCAAGAAAGAGTTCAATAGTTTTTATCTTGAAGATTTTATCGCAAAAGCCTCGCCGGAGCTGGAGATCTGTAAGAAAGAAAATGATGATACGGCCACATTGATCTATACTTCCGGAACTACCGGAATTCCAAAAGGAGTAATGCTTACCCATGGAAATTTCATCAAGGCATTCGATTCTCATTTTGAATTTTTTAAGTTTAAAAACTTTGAAGAAGAACTTTCACTGGCATTCTTACCCTTAAGCCATGTTTTTGAGAGAAGCTGGAGTTTATTATGCCTGTATGGCGGTGCCCGTGTGTATTTCCTTGAAGATCCGAAAAATGTTGCCAAAGCACTGGAAGAAGTAAAACCTACCGCCATGTGTGCCGTGCCAAGATTTTTCCAGAAAGTATATGCCGGAGTTCTTGAAAAAGCGGAAGAAGGTTCAGCTCTGAAAAAGAAAATCTTTGACTGGGCGCTTAAAACCGGATGGGAGACCGCAGAATTAAGAAGAAATGAAAGACCGGTTCCTTTTGGATTAAAATTCAAAGAATCTATAGCTGATATGTTGGTTTTCAGTAAAATTAAAAATAAAATGGGTGGGAGATTATGGTTTTTACCTTGTGGTGGAGCTTCATTGTCACCCGAAGTTACCCGTTTCTTTGAGTCAGTGGGCATTCACGTAACTGTTGGATACGGATTAACGGAAACAACGGCAACATTGACACTTTTCCCTTTAACTCACTTTGAGCATGGGACCAGTGGAAAGCCTCTTCCGGGAGTAGAAATGCGTATCGGAGAAAATGATGAGATTCAGGCCAAAGGGAACGGAATCATGAAAGGATACTACAATAAACCTGAAGAAACCCGGAAAGTATTTACAGAAGACGGATGGTTCAAAACCGGTGATGCCGGAAAGTTTGATGAGAAAGGAAACCTGATCATCACAGACAGAATTAAAGACCTGATGAAAACTTCCAACGGAAAATACATTGCTCCGCAACAGATTGAAAACCTTCTGACCAATAATAATTTTATCCAGCAGATTATGCTGATTGCAGAAGGCAGACAGTTTGTTTCAGCACTGATTGTTCCTAATTTCGAATTCTTACAGGATTATATTAAGAAAAATAATATTCCTTTTACCAATTGGGAAGATGCTGTAAAAAATGAGAAAGTAATCGATCTTTACAAAGAAAAAATCAAAGAATTACAGAGCCACCTGGCAGATTATGAAAAAGTGAAGAAATTCACGTTAATGCCGGCAGAATTTGACATCAATACAGGAGAAATTACTCCTACCCTGAAAGTCAAAAGAAATGTGGTGATCAAAAAATATGCGGATATTATAGAGAAGATGTATTAAAAATTTTAACCTCCCTTTTCACATCAATTACAACTGAAGATGTGAAAATTCCACTCTTTTGGAGGGGTGGCAAAAATTCAAAGAATTTTTGACGGGGTGGTTCAAAATAATGACTTAAAGTAAACTATGACAACACAGGATTTTATAGGAAAAGAAAATTTCACCATTCATACCCAAACGGTTTCGGAAAGCTGTCCGTCTAATATTGCCCTGATTAAATATTGGGGAAAATATGCTGATCAGATTCCTGCTAACCCAAGCATCAGCTACACGTTAAACCATTGTAAGACCAATACTTCAATGGAATTTACTGCGAATGAGCCTTTTTCAGTACAGACTTTTCTGGCTGGAAATGAAGAAGTGAAGTTTGCCGAAAAAATTGAAAAATATTTCAGAAATATAGAACAGTATCTTCCATGGATTCTGAAAGGAAAATACATCATCAGAACAGAGAATACATTTCCGCATAGTTCCGGGATTGCAAGTTCTGCTTCAGGATTTGGAGCGATTGCAAAATGTCTGATGGCGTTGGATGCTTCATTTACAGGAAAAACTTCTGAGGAAGAATCTTTGAGAAAAGCTTCATTCCTGGCAAGATTGGGAAGTGGAAGCGCATGCCGGAGCTTGTATAACGGACTTGTGGTGTGGGGTGAAACCGATGAGGTAGAAGGAAGTTCAGATTTGTTCGGAGTACAGTATCCTGATGCTGAAATTCATGAAGTATTCAAAAATTTTAATGATTGGGTATTGTTAATTCATGAAGGGCAGAAGAGTGTTTCTTCAACAGTAGGACACGGCCTGATGAAGACGAATCCTTATGCAGAAAGAAGATTTCAGGAAGCAAGGGAAAACTTTGTTCCCATGAAAGAGATCCTGAAAAACGGACATATGGAAAGCTTTATCAAATTGGTAGAACACGAAGCACTTACATTACATGCAATGATGATGATGAGCGATCCTGCCTTTATCCTGATGAAAACAGGAACACTGGAAGTCATCAACAAAATCTGGAACTTCAGAAGAGAAACAGGACTTCCATTATTCTTTACCCTGGATGCCGGAGCGAATGTTCATCTTCTGTTCCCGAGTAACGGATCTGAAGAACAGATTAAAACCTTCATTGAGGCTGAATTATTACAGCACACTCAAAAGAATGGAGTAGTGAAGGATATAATGAAATTTTAAATAAGAATAAATATTCAATAGGAGTGGGCTTTAGCCCACTTTTTTAATCCTCAGTAACAACAGCTTCGCGTTCTCCATCTTCTTTCTTTCCTTCCTCTATCATGATTTCAGCCTCAGCTTTCTCTTCAGCAGTTGCTGTTTCTATCAGTTCTTCCTGTTCATCGTTGTGATGATCTATGAAAAACTCACAGTATACCGGAAGGTGGTCTGATCCAAAATTCTCCAATGTCTTCAGCTGTTGGATAAAAATATCTTCACTGTGAAACATCAGATCAATAGGGAATCTTAAAAGACGGTATTTTGCATGGAAGGTAGAAACAAAAGAGTGCCCGATTCTGGGATCTATCAGGTGGCTTGTTTTTCTGAACAAGACAGATGATCTTGACCAGGCAACATTATTGAAGTCTCCTACAACAATAACAGGCTTTTTGATATCTTTTACACGCTTGGCTGTACTTAGAAGATCGCCGTCTCTTTCCTTTGATGTTTCTTCTTCCGTAGGACTTGGCGGCGGCGGATGAACTCCAAAGAAAACAAAAGAAAAACCATCAGCGGTTTTCATATGGATCTCAATGCTCGGGATGTCATCAGCAACGAAATAATGGGTTTTCGCTTCCTTAATCTCAACTCTTGAATAAAAATGCATCCCATAGGTATTTTCAAGAGTCACTTTATGCTGGTAGGAATATTCTTTTTCCAGGGATCGCATTGCTTTTTCCCAGTCACTGTTGCTTTCCATCGTCATGAAAAAATCAGGATTGTACTTTTTGACGAGTCCGATGAATTTCTCATACTCTTTATTGAACTGATAGACATTGGCCGAAATAAAATGCAGTTTATCAGAAGATCTGTGAAGTTGTCTGTGTTTTTTTACAGGATAAAAGTGGGTGTATTTGATGAGTGTTTGACCGTGATGAATAAACATGACCAGCAGAAGCCCCTGATAATACCAGAAATATTCTGTAGAATCTGTGAAAAAGCCTAATAAAAAAGTAAAGAATATAAGGTAGGTAACCTGTATTTTGGCAAATTCAGGAACTCTGAATATCCAGTGGGAATGCTGAATTTTCGGCAGTATTGTCATGACCATAAGAAGTATGGCCAGAATCAGATAAATAATCCACATATAATAGCTCTGAAATAATTGGGTTACAATTTAAGGAAAATGAATTTTAAAATTTGTTAATCAATTTAAATTTTATTTTATCTATTTTTAATTATCTAAATCTATACTATGAATAAAATAATGGCATTTCTTGTTCTGATTAGTATTTCGTGCTTCGGCCAGCAGAATACAGATATTGAAAAACCTATCCGAAACCTGTTCCTTGGTATGAAAAATGCAGATCCTGAGTTGGTAAAATCCGCTTTTGCAGAGAATGCAGTACTTCAAACCATCACCAAGGACGGTACTGTAAAAAGTGATGGTATTTCGGATTTCATCACTTCGGTTTCAAAATTTACAAAAGGAGATCTGGACGAAAGAATTATAGTGGAAGCCATTCATACAGATGGAAATCTTGCAACTGTGTTTACGCCTTATTCTTTCTATTTAAAAGGAAAATTATCACACTGCGGGGCAAATAGTTTTCAGTTGGTAAAACAGAATAATGAATGGAAGATCCAGTATATTATTGATACGAGAAGAAAGGATAACTGTAAAGAAATACAATAATAAAGTTCAATTGAAAATCAGGTTAAAATAAAAATGAAGATTCATCATATTGCCATCATCTGTTCAGATTACGCCGTTTCAAAAAAGTTTTATACGGAAATTTTAGATCTGAATATCATCCGTGAAGTATACCGCGAAGAAAGACAGTCTTATAAACTTGATCTTGCTATAGGAGATCATTATGTGATTGAGCTGTTTTCCTTTCCCGATCCTCCCCAACGCCCGTCACGTCCCGAAGCATGTGGTTTAAGGCATCTCGCTTTCTCGGTAGAAAATGTCACTGAAAAACGAAATGAGCTGATCAGAAAAGGATTAAACTGTGAAGAAATCCGCATAGACGAATTCACCGGAAAAGAATTTTTCTTTACCCAGGATCCCGATCAGCTGCCGTTAGAGTTTTATGAAATGTAAAAAAATTAATGCGCGTAACCGGCAAAGAAACTCACCGCCATAATCGCTAAAACAATAGAAGAAATGACTACATATACGTAGTCTTTTTCTTTTAAATAACCTATTAAAGCGAAAACAATTCTCATAAGGGGAGTGAAGATCAGCAAAAGAATACCCAGCTGAATGATAGCCATTCCTTCTCCTTTACACAGAGAGTTCCAAAAATGTCCCCATACTTTTTCAGAAGAAGTACCTACCACAAGGCTGGTATATTTTTCGGGCATTTTAAAACCTTCAATAAATAACTTGACAAAACCAATCAATGATGTAGCCACAGACAGAATAACACCCAGTCTCAGAAGATTTCCTACCGAACGGTTCAGATCTACATCTGTAAAATTCTTTTTCATTATCTGAAACTTTTGTTGATACCGTTATACATCATATAAATGGAGAGAATGGTAATCACGATGGCAAAAAATACTTTCAATTTTTTGGTCTTCGATACCATCAGCGTTTTTGAACCGATAAAACTTCCGATCACAACACCAATCAATACCGGTGCTACAATGACAGGAATGATCTCACCTCTCTGGAAATAGATCAGGGCACTGGCCACTGCCGTTACTCCGATCATGAAATTACTGGTGGTTGTAGATACTTTGAAAGGAAGCTTCATCATATTGTCCATTGCCAATACTTTCAATGCACCGGAACCTATTCCCAGAAGTCCGGACATGGCTCCTGCAAACATCATCATCAAAAATCCGGGAACTGTATTTCTTGCAGAATAGCTTTTCAATACCCCTTTATCAGGGAATGTTCCGTATAATTTCAGTTTTTCCTCCAGACTTCCTTTTACCAAAGGTTCCTGGTGATCAGGTTTCCCTTTAAGATTTAAAATAACGGTTAAAAGAAGGATACTTGCGAAAATAATTCCGATTGTATTTGGGTTAAGCATTCCTGAAACAAGGGCTCCAATAATAGCACCTGCTGTGGTAGCTATTTCGAGAAACATTCCGATTCTCATATTGGTAAAACCTTCTTTTACGAAAGCTACAGCCGCACCGGAAGAGGTACCGATCACAGAAATAAGTGAAGCACCGATAGCGTAATGCATTGGAACGCCGAATCCCAGCGTTAATAAAGGAATGATGATAACTCCTCCTCCTAAACCCGTAAGTGAACCTAAAAGACCCGCCGAAATTGCGCCAAGGAAGAGTATGATGATTTCTGACATACTACAAATAATACTACAAATATAAAATTATTGTGATAGTCTGCCAAACATTTGAAAAAGATAAATTTAACGTATTTTTGTATGCATGAAAAATGTAATGAAATTATTTTATGTCATCCTCGGGGCAACACCCAAAGGAAGAAATATTGAACAGCACGATGTTTTCTTCGGAATCGCGGAAAGTCTTAAGGATCTGGTTCCCGATATGAAAGACTTCTGGAAGGAAGCAGAAGGGAAAATTCACCTGGACTGTTACCAGGAAGTGAGATTTGCGGACGGGTATAAGGTGGAGATTGTAGAAAAGGGAGAGAAATCTTCAGAAGATCAGTTATTTTTTCTGAATTTAGGCGGCTACAAATCTGGTTTCTTTGAAGAATTTCATGAGCAGCATTTAATGGTAGGGCAGTCTATGGGTGAAATTGTGAAGAGAGCAAAAGCTACCGAATTCTATCAGACCATGGGGTTTGAAGGTGCCGTAAGCCATATTGATGATAAGCATGGAGTGGATATTGATGATATTTTCAATGTAAGTGATATCCTTCCTGCCTCTATGAAAGAAAAATATTCTATCGTTCTTCATAAGTCTGATGAAGAAAATCAGGAGAATCCAATGGGGCTTGGCTATTTAAAAATCGATAAAATTCAATAAGAGTAAATCTAATAAAAATAAAAAATGAAAATAGGAATTCTGGGAGGCGGACAGCTGGGAAGAATGTTAATACAAAGTGCATTGAAGTATGATGATGAGTTTTATACTCTGGATCCGGCTTCTGATGCGCCATGTCATAATATCTCGTATTTTACACAGGGAAATTTCAATGATTATGATACGGTTTTAAACTTCGGAAAAGATAAAGATGTTGTAACCATTGAAATAGAACACGTAAATGCTGATGCATTGGCAGAACTTGAAAAGCAGGGAATAAAAGTGGTTCCTAATGCCAATATTATCAAAACAATCCAGCAAAAGATCCTTCAGAAAGAATTTTATAAAGCTCATGATATTCCAAGTCCGGAATTTCAGGTGGTATGGAACAGTGATGAGAAGATCATCATGCCATTGCCATTTGTTCAGAAGATGAATACAGGAGGATATGACGGAAAAGGAGTACAGGTGATTAAAACAGAAGAAGATTATCAGCATCTGTGGACCGAAGCTTCTGTCATTGAAAGCCTTGTAGATATTGAAAAAGAACTTTCTGTCATTGTCGCAAGAAATGAAAAAGGAGAAACCAATATTTTTCCGGTAACGGAAATGGTAGCTGATCCAAAGCTGAATCTTCTGGACTTCAATGTATGTCCGGTTCTTCTGACGGAAGATGTTCAGAACCAGATTGATTCCATTACTGAAAAATTTCTGGCTGCAGTGAACTCTCCGGGATTATTTGCCATCGAATTATTCCTTGATAAAGAAGGAAAAGTATGGGTAAATGAAACTGCTCCAAGGCTGCACAATTCAGGACATCAGAGCCAGGAAGGAAATACCAATTCCCAATTTGAGCAAATGTACCGCGTGGTGAAAAACTTACCTTTAGCGGATACTGACGCCATCACTTACAGTGGAATGCTGAATCTGGTTGGAGCAGAAGGATATGCAGGAAAAGTAGTCTATGAAGGAATGGAAGATGTTCTTAAGCTTCCTGAAACGTACATCCACTTATACGGAAAAACGGAAACCAAGCCGGGAAGAAAAATGGGACATATCAACGTTCTTGCAGATTCCAGAGAAGAGCTTATGGAAAAGCTTGTACAGGTAAAAGGAATGGTAAGAGTAATTGCTGAGTAATACCATTTTAAATATAAAAAAGGGAGCTGTTTTAACTTTAAAAACAGCTCCCTTTTATTTTTGAACTCATTCAATTAGTCCGTTCGTTTATAAATGACTATAGATTCAATTGGCTTTATCCGAAGCTTAATTTTAGGTTTCGGCTCCTATGTTTGCAAAAGAATAAATTTACATACAAAGCAAAAGGGGTGAGAGAACAGTTTTGGCTAAATAACTCAGGAAGTATATTGTGCTTTAGAAATGTCCTCACTTCTTTATTCCTT
>NZ_JAJFZH010000042.1:0-16545 GCF_020733145.1 Chryseobacterium sp. X308 | reverse complement strand
AATATAAAGTGGGGAGAGCAGGATTCGAACCTACGAAGCCGAAGCAACTGAGTTACAGTCAGTCCCATTTAGCCACTCTGGAATCTCCCCAAAAGTTTATATTTTATGAGCCTCCAGAGGGATTCGAACCCACGACCCCGAGATTACAAATCACGTGCTCTGGCCAACTGAGCTATGGAGGCAAATATAAAAAAGAATTCAAAAGATCGCTGTTCCTTTTTTGCGAGTGCAAATATAGAACGGATTTTTTGAATTCTCAAATTTTTTATAAACTTTTTTTAACTTTTTTTTCTACGCCATTTCTTTTTTCTTGATTAATAGCTTTTTAGCAGTATCAACGCAAAGGTCCAGACTTTCTTCAAAACTTGTAGTGGTCTTCTTTACTACGATATCGTCTCCCGGAACCGCTAAAATAATCTCGGCAGTTTTGTTGGCTTTATCCGAATTATTTTCAACTTTCAAGAACACCTTACACTCCTGAATTTTGTCATAGAAGGTATCCAATTTACTTACTTTTTTGTCGATGTGTGATTCTAGTGGTTCGTGTGGAGTTAAACCAATTGATTGTACTGAAATCTTCATAATTCTTCTTTTTTTGATGCTCGAGGGTGAGCCTGATTAAACACTTTTTTCAATTGTTCAATATTAGCATTCGTATAGACTTGAGTACTGGCAAGGCTGGAATGCCCTAATATTTTTTTCACTTTGGAGATCTCCGCCCCATTATCCAATACGTGGGTAGCAAAGCTATGCCGAAGGATGTGAGGACTTTTTTTTTCTTTCGTTGTTACAAGACTAAGGTACTTATTAACTACCACATAAACAAATTTTTCATTGAGTTTTTTCCCTTTCTTATTAACGAAAAAATATGATTTAAATTCTGTCTGCGGATTTCTTATTTCCAGATAACTTTTCAGAAGTTCAGACAATTCATTGGAAATGGGAATTACCCTTTCTTTGTTCCCTTTTCCTATTACTTTTAATTCATTTCCATATAAGTCAACATTCTCAAATATCAGGCCACAAAGTTCCGCTTTACGCATTCCCGTCTGATAAAGAACCTCCATAATGCACTTTTCAAGCACGTCATGTACCTGTTCAAAAACTCTTTCATTGAGATCTGTCATTTCCTCTTTAGACATAGGAATCTGTTTTTCAGCATAAAACTTCAGGGAAGAAATCCCTTCAACGGGAGAAACCGTAATTTCACCTATTTTTAGAAGAAAAAGATAAAAACTGCGGAGAGAAGATAATTTTCTGTTGATACTTCTTTTCGAAATGTCATTTTCACTCAGTTCGACAATAAAATTCCGGATAATTTTCTTGTCTGCCTTAGTTAAATTGTCGGAAGCTTCTGTTCGGAGAAAGAAATGGGAAAAGTCTTCAAGGTCTTTTTTGTAGCTTGTGATGGTATGAGAAGAATATCTTTTTTCGAATTGTAAGTATTCTAAAAACTTTTCCAGCATCATAGGGTATAAAAATAAAAATTCACTCCTCAAATATAAGAATTTAAGAAGTGAATTAATATATGGTTAAGAAAAAATCTTAAGCCTGCTCTTCTTTGCTAAGCGCTCTTTGTTTGTAAGCCGCTTTTAGTCTAGCTTGTCTCAAAGTTACAGAAGGCTTAATAAACTGTTGTCTAGATCTTAATTGACGAACAGTTCCTGTTTTATCAAATTTTCTCTTGTATTTTTTTAAAGCTCTGTCGATGGATTCACCATCTTTTACTGGAATTATTAACATATTTTACATCTCATTTTGGATTGCAAAAGTAGACATTTTTTATCAGAACACAAAATATATTGCCATAAACAATCACTACTCTATCTCATTTTTATTAACAAACCCTGTATTAAAAGTCGTTTACAGACTATAATATTTTTTCACAATAATTATATATTCAATTCTTGAACAGCTTTGAGATGCTGGTTTCCTTCGTATTTCTATTAAAACCATCGATATTAATGAAATGTAAACAAAAAGCACTATCTTTGCATTCACTTTATTCATGGGGTTGACTGGTTTCGACAGCAAGACCAATGGGTAAGTAAGCATGCAGAGAACCGTAGCGCGATCTCTATAATCCCTTGCTACAAAATTTTAACTGGCAACGAAGAGTTCGCTCTTGCAGCTTAATATCGAAGTATAGTAGATCAAGCGTTTTCCCGAAGATTTTAGTAGGGAAGCAAGATATTCCACAAATGCTCTGTTCTGCGGCGTTTGATCCTGGGATATAGGAATGCAGAAATAAGGCTTTAGAAGCTTTGGCTAAAGCTCGAAAATTTCAGAAGATAAGCTGGTCGTTGGGTGTCTATCCTCTGCTTCCAGTCGAAAACCAATGGTAGAATAAGCATGTAGAAAGCTTATGTATTGCTTGTTTGGACGAGGGTTCGAATCCCTCCAACTCCACCGGAATGAAAGGTCACGAAACCTTTTAACAACTAAAAACCCTTTATATCAATGATATAGAGGGTTTTAAATTTTATATTATAAACATTTATCCAAATATCATAATTAGCGACAAATGATTTTTTATTGTAAAAACCATATTTTCTTGCTATGTTCACACAAATGATCACCTCTTTCTTGAATTCGTTCTTCATTCCATACCTCATGTTCTAAGTATGGTGCTAAAGTTTCGATTCCTCCTGAATAATGTGTCAAACCTTTATTTTTTGAATTCCCTTTTCGTTTAACTGACCATTGAGCATCACGAATAGAAGCATTTAAGCTCTGAGTGATAATCGCTAAATTCCCAATAGTTTTAAGTTTAAAATTCCTAAAATCACGATTATCCTTATTTTTAATTTTATCCCATTTATTATCCCATTTCTTCGGCATTAAATGTTCTAAACTATATTTGTTCATCCCTAATAGTTTGGTTGAATGTTTAGATTTATCTCTTATTTTAGATTCAATCATATATATGATACCAGCAGCCTGATAATTAATTAAAATTGATTCATTAAAACCTTTTACTAGATCTTCATCAGATGGTATATAATTAATTTTATTATCGTTTTCAGTCAGAATTCTCTTTAGATCATCCTTACTAAGTATTTCATTATTTATTAGCCGATCTGTAAACAATTGGTTATAATTCTTTGTTGTTGCCTTCACAACCATTCGACGCATGATATAACTTTCTAAAAACTGAAATAATTCATTTTTTAGAATCTCATCGTCTACATTTTTAAGAACATAAAGAACGTAAGGAATAAGTGTTGACTGTTCAAGCCCGAAGATAATTGCGTTAATTCTTTCAATACCATAACTATCTGACAATTCTGAATTAATAATTTCTGGTTCAAAATTATCTTTGAAAATTAAAGCATATTGCTTTATTTCTTCAATAGCCCCATCTTTATTGAGGTGGTATTCTTTTATAAATCGTTTATAAGATTCAAATAGATTCTCTACTTTAGAAAATTCTATTTTATCATGGGTATTAACTTTATACTTTTTCTCTTGAATCTTAATTTGTAAGTAAGAGTAGAAAAATAAATCAATTACTGTTCTTTTAATCCTACCAGCCGTTATTTCTCTGTCCCAATAAGTGTAAGTATCATCATCTTTTTCAAAAACCTCTCTCCAAAATAAATTGTACTTATCAATTTCATTCCGATCAAAAAAATAGTTCTTAAGTAGTTCAGCAGTAGTAAGTTTAACACCTAAGGAATTTATTGTATCAAATATTTGTTGTTCATCTTCACCTACATTAAGGTCGATACCGACAAATAAAATATTATCAATAATATCAAAGAAATTTAATTTTTCTAAGTTATGATCTGATTGTATATTTTCAAAAAAGTACTTATATGCCTTTAAGATTTGATCATTATCTGAAATATCAGTAAACTCTTTTAATTCTTTTAAACCAACAACGGAATTAAAAGAAGTAACATCATTATGATTGTGTAATAAAATTATTTGCTTATCCCTCTGTTTTTTAAACGTTTCTGTAAAATCATTATCAGAATCCGTTAATAGACAAAGAACTTTCATGAAAATATTAAGTGTTGTTAGCCTTTGCTGACCATCAATTACTGTTAGTCTTGAATCACGGTCTGATGTAGTTTCTTGTTGTTTTAGGATTACTGACCCTAAAAAATATGGTTTCTTTGTCTCAGACACCATCACCATATCTTCTAAAAATCGTTTCCATTGTTGTTCTTCCCACACGTATGAACGTTGAAAAAATGGTATTTCCAAATTACGGCCTCTGTTAAAGATCTCACGCACTGAGCGTTTTCCTGCTTCCATGGTATTTAAAGTTTAATTTTATTTTTAATTCACAAACTACATAATTTACTTATTAAACTTCCGATAATATCTACAGTCTTTGAGGTTTTAAAATATACAATAAGTATAATTTTACCACATACAATATATTGCAATGTCCACTTTATATTTATAAACGATATCCCCTAATTTCAATAAAGCTTTTATGTATAAGTTTAATGCCAAATATAGAAAAAAGGATGAAAGAAATAATATGGGATTCCGTAAAGGACTTCGCCCATAAAACAGAATGCTATACATATTGTATGTATAATAACTGTCAAAAAAATCATTCTTTACAAACTTAAATTTGAGATCGGTTCTTAGTCATAATTCTTAATAAGCAATCTCATTTTTTCGGCTTACAATTGATAAATCAATCCTGTAATGATAAAGTTCATCAGACTTACCTTTTAATTTATCTCCGAGTCATTCAGAATCGATTTATATTCTTCAGCAGACAGTAAATATAACCTCCTGAAAACTAAAAGACTAAAGCGAAACAATCTAAAATGAAAGCTTCCGGTCCACAAAAAAGGCTAAAAAAATGTTTTATCGTAAAGAATTTTATATATTTGCACCATCTAACAATTAAAAAAATAATTTACTATGTCAGACATTGCATCAAGAGTAAAAGCTATCATCGCTGATAAGCTTGACGTTGAAGAAACAGAAGTAACTCCTGAAGCTAGCTTCACTAACGATTTAGGAGCTGATTCACTAGATACAGTTGAGTTAATCATGGAATTTGAAAAAGAATTTAACATTCAGATCCCTGATGATCAAGCTGAAAAAATTACTACTGTAGGACACGCTATCGCTTACATCGAAGAAGTAGTAAATAAATAATATTCTTCAACAAAAAAGAAATTAAACAAAGTTTATGGAATTAAAAAGAGTAGTTGTAACCGGATTTGGAGCAATAACACCAATAGGAAATAATGCAAAAGAATACTGGGAAAATCTTGTGAAAGGTGAGAGCGGTGCCGCTCCGATTACTCTTTTTGATGCCACAAACTTTAAAACTAAGTTTGCTTGCGAGGTAAAAAATTTCGATCCGTTACAGCATTTCGATAAGAAAGAAGCTAAAAAAATGGATAGAAATACTCAATTGGGACTTGTTGCTGCAAGAGAAGCAGTAGCGCATTCCGGCATTATTGAAGACAATGTAGATAAAAACAGAGTTGGTGTAATCTGGGGTTCCGGAATCGGAGGATTAGAGACTTTTGAAACTGAAGTGTTAGGATGGGCCAATACGGAAATTCCGAGATTCAACCCTTTCTTTATCCCAAAAATGATTGCGGACATCACTCCAGGACATATCTCAATTGAATACGGTTTCCACGGACCAAACTATACAACTGTATCTGCATGTGCATCTTCAGCAAATGCTATAATTGATTCCAAAATGCTGATCCAGTTAGGAAAAGCAGACGTGATTGTATGTGGAGGCTCTGAAGCAGCCGTTACAGCAAGTGGTGTCGGTGGATTCAACGCAATGATGGCACTTTCTACAAGAAATGATGATCCTAAAACAGCTTCAAGACCTTTTGACAAAGACAGAGATGGATTTGTATTAGGTGAAGGGGCAGGATGTATTGTTCTTGAAGAATATGAGCACGCTGTAAAACGTGGTGCTACAATTTATGCAGAATTACTGGGAGGTGGTTTAAGTGCTGATGCACATCACATGACTGCTCCACATCCTGAAGGCCTTGGCGCTTATCTGGTAATGAAAAACTGTTTGGAAGATGCAGGCTTAACTGCTGATGAAGTAGATCATATCAACATGCATGGTACATCTACTCCATTAGGAGACATCGCAGAATCCAATGCAATTTCGAAATTATTAGGTGAGCATGCTTATGACATTCAGATTAATTCTACAAAATCAATGACTGGCCACCTTTTAGGTGCTGCAGGTGTTATTGAAGCTATCGCTGCATTGGGAACTATTATTCATGGTACTGTTCCTCCAACCATCAACCATTTTACTGATGATGAAAATATTGACAGCCGACTAAACTTTACGTTTAATACAGCTGTGAAGAAAGATGTAAAAGTAGCCATGAGCAATACTTTTGGATTTGGCGGGCACAACGCTTGCGTTCTATTTAAGAAAATCTAAATTCAATGAATGGAGTTACAGAAATACTTTTCTAAATTCCTTCTCAAAAAAAGAAAAAGACAATTAACGGAGAGAGAGTATTTTCTCAGTACCGAGCTTAGAAAAGTATTGGGTACCGAGGTACAGAATATTGCTCTTTACCGCGAAGCTTTTTCTTTGAAAAATTCTTCTAAAAATCAAGACAGCAATTACGAAAGACTTGAATTTTTGGGAGATTCTGTTTTGGGTACAATTATTTCTTGTCATTTGTTCCAGACTTATCCTCAGGCCAATGAGGGATACCTGACACAAATGAAATCTAAGATTGTTAATAGGAAAAACCTCAATAAATTAGGAGAAGATCTCAAGCTTACCAGCCTTTTGCAAAAGCAGAACAGCTCATCAGCTTTGGGAGAGAATATCTCTGGAAATTTATTCGAAGCCTTAATCGGTGCCGTTTATTTAGACTTCCATTATGATACCTGTAAAAGGATTATTCTGGAAAAGTTGCTGACCCCTTCCGAGATCAATAAGCTTGAAAACAAAATTGTAAGCTATAAAGGTCTCCTGCTCGAATGGAGCCAGAAGAAGAAAGTCAATATAAAGTACGAAACCTGCGAGGAAATACAGGCTAATAAATCTGTCGTATTCAGGTGCCATGTATGGCTGGGAGACGAAAAAATTGCTAATGCAACAGAGACTTCCAAAAAGAAGGCAGAGGAAAAAGCAGCACAGAGGGCATTTTATATTTTAAACAAAAAAGAAAATATACTTGGAAATTCAAAAACTTTATGATCTTGATGATATAGAATTTGAAGATATTGCCATAGGATTGGTAAGATTAGCCAAAGATATACCTGCTCACGAGTTTTTCTACAAAATAAATCAAATCAACAACCTCAGTTTTTCAAGAAAGAAAGATCTTGTCTTTCATGGAGGTTATTATGATTATTTTTTCCCAAGATATGAAGCCTATCACAAGTTTTCGAAGACCTGTTTTACCTTCATTTCCAATAAATCTTCCGAAAGTAAGCAAAAAAAAATCCAGACAGAACTCTTTACAGAAGAAGAAAACATTAAATTTTTATTAAATAATCAGGTAGATGTGGAATATATTCTGCATAGTTCGGAACAGTTTCCTGATTTTTCCGTAATTTTGCTCCCTGAAAATCTTGTTTTTCCAATTCAAGATTATACATTGAGTTCTGAAGAGGAACTTTATCAAATTATCCAGTATTATGAATAAGTATTTAAAGAAGACAAAAATTATCGCAACACTAGGGCCTGCTTCATCGTCGAAGGAGGTAATGTTAGATCTAATGAAAGCGGGTGTTGATATTTTCAGAATAAATTTTTCACATGCAGATTACGACTTAGTTCGAAAAAATATTGAAATAATTAGAGAGCTAAACAGTGAGTATGGTTATTCTGTAGGAATCCTCGGCGACCTTCAGGGACCTAAACTGAGAGTGGGAGTTGTAAAGGAAGGATCTTATCTGAACCCAGGTGACATTCTTACCTTCACCAATGAAAAGATGGAAGGAGATTCCACAAAGGTGTACATGACGTACCAACAGTTTCCACAAGATGTAAAAGTAGGGGAAAGAATCCTTATTGATGACGGGAAACTAATGCTGGAGGTTATCGAAACCAATGAAAAAGATACTGTAAAAGCAAAAACCATTCAGGGAGGTCCGTTAAGTTCTAAAAAAGGAGTTAATCTACCTAATACAAATGTTTCTCTTCCTGCATTAACGGAAAAAGATGTTCAGGATGCTAATTTCATGCTTGACATGGAAGTAGACTGGATTGCTCTTTCTTTCGTACGTCACGCACAGGACATTATTGACCTGAAAGAATTAATTGCAAACCACCCGAACGGTAAATTCAAGACTCCTATTATTGCGAAGATTGAAAAGCCTGAAGGTGTTAAAAATATTGACGAAATCCTTCTTGAATGCGACGGATTAATGGTTGCACGTGGAGACCTTGGTGTAGAAGTTCCAATGGAGGAAGTTCCTGCGATCCAGAAAAACCTGGTAGAAAAAGCAAGATTCTACTCCAAGCCGGTTATCATTGCCACTCAGATGATGGAAACCATGATCAACAGCTTAACACCAACAAGAGCGGAAGTAAACGACGTTGCTAACTCTGTATTGGACGGAGCTGACGCTGTAATGCTTTCCGGAGAAACTTCAGTAGGCAGATATCCGGTACAGGTTGTGGAAAACATGGCTAAAATTGTAAAGAATATCGAAACGACTCACTTCTACCAACATAAAAATGAGCCAATCGAGAAAGATTATAACTGTATTGATGAAAGGTTCATTACCAACAGGGTATGTCTTGCAGCAGTAAGAATCGCTAAAACAACAAACGTTTCTGCTATTGTAACGCTTACTCACTCCGGATACACGGCTTTCCAGCTTGCAGCACACAGACCTAACTCTCATATCATCGTATATAGTGGTAACAGAAGAGTTATCACAATGCTGAACCTTCTTTGGGGTGTTCATGCCTATTACTATGATATGAAGAAGTCTACCGACGAAACGATCATTCAGGTCAATATGTTAACGCACAACTATGGTTATATCGAAACCGGAGACTTCGTCATCAACATCAATGCTACTCCATCCTATGAGGGTGGAAAAACCAATACATTGAGATTGACCACAGTATAAGCAATAAGCAATAAGCAATAAGCAATAAGCAATAAGCAATAAGCAATAAGCAAAATTACTTTTTGTAACAGCATAAAAAACTCCCGGAAACAAGTTTCCGGGAGTTTCTATTTTATAGTGTAAAGTTTACTGTTAACTTATAAATGGTAGTTTGTCATTCTGAACGCAACGAAGTGAAGTGAAGAATCTCTGAGATTCCTTGTTTCCTCGCAATGACATCTTTATCCTTTTAATTTCCTACAATTGTCTTTGCTGTTACAAATTCTTTTAAAGCCAGTAAAGACAATTCTGTTCCATATCCTGAAGCTTTTGATCCTCCGAAAGGAAAACGGGGATCAGAGCTTGTCATACGGTTGATATTGACTGTTCCTGACTCAAGGTTTTCAATGAAGAATAGCTGACGGTCTTTATTTTTAGTCCATACGGAATTGGAAAGCCCGAATGGAATATCATTGGCCATCTGTAAGGCCTCTTCATCATTTTTTGCAATCATCACCATACCCAGAGGTCCGAAAAGTTCTTCTTTTAAAATAGGATTTCCTTCCTTCACTCTGATCAAACCTGGTTTAAATTCATTTTCAGAAACTCTTTCCAGAGGAATAATAATTTCAGCACCATTTTCCAATGCCCTGTTGAACTGAGCTTCCAGTTCATCAGCAAGGTCAGGTCTCGCCATTCCGGCCAGTTTGGTTTCTTTATCTAAAGGATCTCCAATCTCATATTTCTTATATTCTTCAATGAAGATTGGTAAGAACTGATCTTCAATCTTTTCGTCAATGATAAATCTTTTTGCCGCTGTACAGGTTTGTCCACAGTTTTGAAGTCTGGATTTTGCTCCTGCTTTGGCTGCTTCTTCAAGATCTGCATCATCGAAAATGATAAATGCATCACTTCCCCCTAATTCAAGCAAAGATTTTTTGATATTTAAACCGGCTATTGAAGCAACTTCTCCTCCGGCTTTTCCACTGCCTGTCAAGCTTACTCCTTTTACAGTATCATGTTCAAGGATTTCCTTAACCGCCTTATGTCCTACTTCAAGATTCTGGAAAACACCTTCAGGAAAACCTGCTTCCAGAAGAACTTCTTCAATGGCATTTCCGCTTCCGAAACAAATTGAAGCATGCTTCAAAACTATTGTATTTCCTGCTAAAATGGCAGGAGTAGCAAATCTCAATACCTGCCAGAAAGGAAAATTCCACGGCATTACACCTAAGATTACTCCTTTCGGAGCATAGTGAACTTCAGAATAAGCAAATTCCGATTCTACTTTTTCAGGTCGTAAAATATTCTCGGCGTCTGCATAATAATTCATCATTAAAGCGCACTTTTCCACTTCAGCAATAGATTCTGAAATGGGTTTATTCATTTCTGTTGTAATTATCTTTCCAAATTTCTCCGAATTATTCTTTAAAATTTCCGCTGCTTTTGCAATTAACTTCTGCCTTTCCTCAAACGGCACTTTTCTCCACACTGAAAACGCTTTATCTGCTTTAATAAGCTTGCTTTCAATTAATTGTTCCATAATATAAATTTCTGTTTTAAATTCAGCTAATGAATTTATAAGCGCCTTTATTTTAAAAGCACGGTGAAATCAGCAAATTCCATTCCTTAAGGGTCAATAAAATAATGATTTTCTCTATCGGAAGAATATAACTTTATCTTAAATCATTAGCCATTCATTCACAAGACATGCTGCCAGTCTTGCTGTTCTGTCCTGGATATCGAAAGAAGGGTTCACTTCTGCCACGTCCAGTGCTACCAGTTTTTTATTTTTTAAGATATGTCTGTAAAAATGCATAAAAGCTGTATCTGCAAAGATACCGTTATATGCCGCCGCGGAAACTCCGGGAGCGACTGATGCATTAAAGACGTCCATGCAAATGGTAAGATATGCATAATCTACACTGTCCAGCAGTTCGTCAATACGCTGATAGACGGAGGTAAGATTTTCAAAAAATAATTCGTCTGCCAGAATATATTTCATTCCATAGTGATGAGCAGTATCAAAAAGCTTTAATGTATTGGAATTTCTCTGGATTCCAATATGCAAAGAATGGATAGGTCCCTCCTGAGCAATCTGCCAGAATCCGGTTCCCGAGCTTGGCCCTACTCCTTTTTCCGGCTGTCTGTTATCAAAATGGGCATCGATATTGATGATTCCTATTTTCTGTTCCGGAAAGGCTGTTTTAACGCCCAGATAATGAGCATACGTCACTTCATGGCCTCCACCTAAAACAAGAGATTTCCCCCCTTTTAAAAGTACTTTTGACACATTTTTGGCAAGGTTATTCTGAGTATTTTCCAGATCGCCATCTTCACAGGTAACATTACCAAAGTCCAGCATAGAAAAGTCAGGAAGAATCACCGGAAAATTAGACATATTTTTCCTGATCACATCCGGAGCATTTTTTGCTCCCTGACGTCCTTTGTTTCTTCTTACTCCTTCATCTACAGCAAAACCATGCAATGCAAAATCTCCTGCAGCAATATTGTCGTAATTACTTTCTTCTTTTACTCTTTGAAATATTCTGTGATAGAGAAGTTCTTCTCCGTCCAATCTGCCTTGCCAAATAGTACTCATTATTCAGTCATTTGCCTATTGTCTGTTCTTCAATCAGCATCGATTGAAGAACAAATATGGTTATTTAATAATTTTATATCAGATTTCCATCAATATAAACATGTTCTGCTTTCAGGCTTCCCTGATTATACAGTATATTCTGGAAATTATTGGTTTTAAAAGTGACAAAATCGGCCTTTTTCCCTGCTTCCAATTGTCCTCTGTCTTCAAGGTTCAATGCATAAGCAGCACGGAAGGTCATCCCGGCCAAAACTTCAGCTGTAGTAAGCTTTTGGAAGGTGGCTAAAATAGAAGCCTGGGTAATTAAATTTCCCATTGGGGCAGATCCCGGATTCCAGTCACTAGCAATAGCTACAATAGCTCCTGCATCTAATAATTTTCTTGCCGGGGTAAATTTCTCACCCAATCCTAAACTCGCTCCCGGAAGGGCTGTTGCCACCGTATCAGATTCTGCCAGAAACTGAATATCTTCATCTATTGTTGCTTCCAGATGGTCTGCAGACTTCGCTCCTACTTCTACGGCAATTCTTGAACTTCCAGGGGTAAACTGATCTGCGTGAACCGTAATTTCAAAACCTAATTCTTTTGCTTTAAGCAAGAATTCTTTACTTTCTTCCGGCTGAAAAGCAGACTTTTCAATAAAGATATCTACTCTATTCGCTAAGCTCTCTTCTTTTACTTTTGGTAAAATTTCGGTGATGATATATTGCAGATATTCGGGATTGCTTCCGTCAAAATCTCTTGGTTTTAAGTGGGCTGAAAGACAGGTTGGAACTAAAGTGGCTTTGGTTACATTCTGTGCTTTTTTAATAATTCTAAGCATCTTCAACTCGTTTTCCACATCCAAACCGTAACCGCTCTTCACTTCAATGGTAGTAATTCCCAGATCAACCAAAAAGTTGATTCTTTCTATTAAAGTTTTTAACAGTTCTTCTTCTGATGCATTTCTTGTATGCTGTACGGAACTCCAGATTCCACCACCGCTTTCCGCAATTTCAAGATAAGTTTTCCCTGCATTACGCATAGCAAAGTCGTTGGCACGGTTTCCTCCGAAACAAATATGGGTATGTGAATCTACAAAAGCAGGAAGAACAATCTGCTCTCCTTCAATATGTTCAATTTTTATAGTGGGATTTTCTGTTTTTAATGTTTCAAAACTTCCAACTTTCTGAATGGTATTCTGATCTACTACAATTCCTCCGTCTGTAATAATTTCAAGCTGTTCATCAGAAAGTTTTCCTCTTAGTGGTAAATTAGCAAGTGTTACCACCTGCTTAAATGGTCCTATTAATTTCATTAATATGTATTAATAATTTCTTCTCTCAAAAATACTTAAAATATCCCAATTATTTAAATCTTAGCGGTTCTCATTTTCAACCCAGGCTTAAACCGCTGTATCAATCTCAACGTTTTCTCAATCTGGCCTTCAACCTTTGTCTAAATTTGCTATCTTTGAAGTAAATGAAATGAATTAATGCCAGATTTTTTACATCCAGATAAGGAAAACTACTCAAACGAGGAGCTGATGCAGGAAGAGCAGATCCGTCCCCAGAGCTTTAAAGATTTTGCGGGACAGAGAAAAACGCTGGAGAACCTTGAGGTTTTTGTTACCGCTGCGAAAAGACGTGGCGGAGCACTAGATCATGTTTTATTACATGGTCCGCCGGGGCTTGGTAAAACGACTTTGGCCAATATTATCGCTAATGAACTTGGGGTAAACTGCAAGATTACTTCCGGGCCCGTATTGGATAAGCCGGGAAGTTTAGCAGGCTTGTTGACCAATCTGGAAGAAAATGATGTTCTTTTCATTGATGAGATTCATCGTCTTTCTCCTGTAGTTGAAGAATACCTGTATTCTGCCATGGAAGACTATAAGATTGATATTATGCTGGAAACAGGCCCTAATGCCAGAAGTGTACAGATCGGCTTAAATCCGTTTACTCTGGTGGGAGCTACTACAAGAAGCGGAATGCTTACGAAACCAATGCTTGCCCGATTCGGGATTCAGAGCAGGCTGGAATATTATTCTATTGAGCTTTTATCAACCATTATTCAGAGAAGTGCAAGGGTTTTAGGCGTTGTCATTTATGAGGATGCTGCGATAGAAATTGCAAGAAGAAGCCGTGGAACGCCAAGGATTGCCAATGCATTACTGAGAAGGGTACGTGATTTTGCTGAAATCAAAGGAAATGGTGAGATTGAGATCAAGATCACAAAATATGCTTTGGACTCTTTAAATGTAGATGAATTTGGTCTGGATGAAATGGACAATAAGATCATGCGTGTCATGATTGAAAATTTTAAAGGAAAACCGGTTGGTATTTCTGCCCTGGCAACATCAATTGCCGAAAATCCGGAAACACTGGAAGAAGTATATGAACCGTTTCTGATTCAGGAAGGTTTTATTATCCGAACTCCAAGAGGACGGGAAGTTACCGACAAAGCTTACAAACATTTGAATATTACAAGGCCTAAAAACCCGGGAGAGCTATTTTAAGTTCAAAGTTTTGAGTTTGAAGTTCAAGGTTTAAAGTTTAAGGCTTAAGGTTAATGAGAATTGATTAGTTTATGTTTATACCTAAATTATACAGAAGCGAAGATTACGATTTGATGAGAGAGATTATCAAAGAAAACTCTTTTGCTTTACTGATTTCTTCTGTTGATAAGGTACGGGCAACCCATTCTATGATGATGCTTAATGAAGACGATCCTCAAAATACCTATATTGAAACTCATATTTCAAGAGCAAATCCCCAGGCAAAAACCTTACAGGATGGTGATGAAGTTCTTTGTGACTTTTTGGGAGCCCACACTTATATATCCAGCAGCTGGTATGATCATATGAATGTTTCCACCTGGAATTATGAGGCAGTGCAGATTCACGGAAAAGTTGAAATAATGAATCATGATGAACTGTATGCCCATTTGGATAAATTAACGTCTAAATATGAAAATTTCCAGCAATGCCCAATGATGGTAAAAGACATGGGAAGGGAATTTGTGGAAAAAGAAATGAAAGGTGCTTTTGGGATTAAAGTTATTCCAACCGAAATATTCATCAAACAAAAACTTTCTCAGAACAGAAAAGAGAATGATTTTAATAACATCATTACTCAACTTGAACAATCTGATGATAACGCAAGAAAAATTGCGGAGAAAATGAAATTAATAAAGAAATAATCAAAATATACATATGAAGTTATATCCAATACAATGTGGAAAATTTAAACTGGACGGCGGCGCTATGTTCGGAGTCGTCCCGAAGAGTCTGTGGGAAAAAACAAACCCGGCAGACGAAAAAAACCTGATCGAGCTGGGAACGCGTTCTCTGCTTATTGAAGATGGAAAAAAATTAATCCTGGTAGACTGCGGTTTAGGCAACAAACAGGATGACAAGTTTTTTGGACATTATTCTCTTTGGGGAGACGATACTCTTGATAAAAATCTTAAAAAATACGGCTTTATAAAGGAAGATATTACGGATGTATTCCTTACTCATCTTCACTTTGATCACTGCGGCGGAGCTATAGAATGGAATGACGACAGAACCGGATACAGACCTGCCTTTAAAAACGCCAACTTCTGGACGAATGAAAATCACTGGCAGTGGGCTACAGAACCTAATGCAAGGGAAAAAGCCAGCTTCCTGAAGGAAAATATTATGCCGATGCAGGAAAGCGGACAGCTTAATTTTTTACCACTTCCCACTACGGGAAACTACGGTTTCGCTCCTGATCTGAAGATGGACGTTATCTTCGTAGACGGGCATACGGAAAAGCAGATGCTTCCTGTAATCCAGTATCAGGAAAAAACAGTTGTTTTTGCAGCCGATCTTATTCCTACCGCGGGACATATCAATCAGGTATACGTGATGGGATATGATACCAGACCTCTTTTAACACTGGAAGAAAAAGGGAAATTCCTTAAGCAGTGTGTAGACAACGAATATTTATTGTTCTTTGAACATGATGCTCATAACGAACTGGCAAGTCTTAAGATGACCGATAAAGGGGTAAGACTTGATGAAACGTTTAGCTTTAATGATGTTTTTGGATATTAATTTTTAATCATGGAAGAATTACATTCAGAAACACAGCAGACAGAGCCGGAACCAGCACCCAAGATCATTGGTTTAACAGGAGGAATAGGTTCCGGGAAAACCACAGTAGCGCGCTTCATAGAGGAATTCGGCTTTCCGGTTTATTATTCCGATGACAGAGCAAAATCTATAGTTAATGAGAGTGAAGATCTGAAAATAAAAATCAAAGAACTTCTCGGTGAAGATGCTTATGATGAAAACGGATTGTATGACAGAAAATTTGTAGCGGATAAAGTTTTTAATAACAGAGACCTGCTTCAGCAGTTGAATGAAATTATTCACCCCGCTGTAAGAATTGATTTTGAAAACTGGGTTAAGAAACAAAGCAAATATTTAGTTTTTAAAGAAACAGCTTTATTATTTGAACTGAAACTTAACAGACAATGTTATAAATCTCTTCTGGTAACAGCCGAGGATAACATCAGAATCAAACGAGTAATGGACAGGGATAATAAAACCTACCGCGAGGTAGAAGCGGTCATGGAAAAACAAATGCCCGAAAGGGATAAAATTAAAATGGCAGACTGCATTATCTACAATAATACCAATCTGGAAGAATTAAAAGAAGAAACTGAAAAAGTGATTTTCAGTATTGAATAAATAAAAACTCGTTAGAAGCTTTTCTAACGAGTTTTTTTTACAAAAACATTTCCTGAAGGTTGTATTCAACCAGGATCTTTTTATAAAAAATAAGCCCCCAATTCCGGAGGCTTATTCTATTTGAAATTTAAATAACTTATTCTTTGATAAATTTCTTTTGGGTAGTATTACCGTTGTCATCGATGTCAATTAC
>NZ_JAJFZH010000041.1:0-16721 GCF_020733145.1 Chryseobacterium sp. X308 | reverse complement strand
GCGAAAGGATTCGAACCTTTGTCGTCCCGATTACAAATCGGGATGTTCTATTGAGTATGGTTATCATTGATTGTTTGAGGGAATAAAAACAAAAAAGACTCACTGTTTCCAGTAAGTCTTTAAGTGAACTTGGAAGGATTATCTTCGAACCGTCTGATACAAGATTTGAATTGGATTTTGAAATTAAATGTTTGATTATTAGCCGTTTGTGTTGATGTTCGGAGAGTTCGAATCCTTTTGCGATATGTTGACGGGAGCGATTTTTCGAACTTTTGTCCTAATATTTTAAGAAGTCTAATTTTCAATATTTTGGTTTTTAGTACTTTATGATTTGTAGTTCAAGTTCGAATCCTCTTGCCATATTGATTTTATTAAGTTTTCGGACTTTTTATAATAGCCAAAATACACACTTACAGATTGGAGTTGATAATAATCATCTCCAATTTTGTTTATAAAAAGAAATGTATTTTTAATCATATTGTTAATTACATGTTTTACAATTTCTTTTTTAAAATGCGAGTGAGGGACTGGAACTTTCTTTGTTTTTAACCCTGTTAGAGCCGTTTTCAACCGATGCAGCATTTTGCAAGATTATGCCATAATCTTATTTTCCATGCCTAAAACTGCGCTTTTACGTCTCAACGGAAAGGAAGGGAAACGAACTTATTTTGTTTTTAATCCTGTTAGCGCTGTTTTCCGACTGTTTTATAATCGCTTTGCCAGGATTCTGCCACAATCTTTGTTTATGCGCTTCAAACTGCATTTTTTATGTCTCGGCGGAAAGGGAGGGATTCGAACCACCTATTCCAAATTACTTTAAACCTAATTTTTAAAGGTATTTTTAATTTACTGCCACTAATTTGCCACTAAATATTTAGCTAATTTTAAGAAATAAATTTTTATCAGTGACTCCAAAAAACTTCATTTAATAATCCAAAGATACAATTTTTATAGACTCTTAAGTAAAAATGAATAAACTAAAATTATTAGCGTAACAGCGTCGTGTAATTTTGAAAAAGATTAATTATATTTTACGGTTAACCGTATTGTTTGTAGTGTAGTTTTTTTGTACTTTCGATCAACAATGCCAGATTTTAACTCAAAAAACTAATAAGACGATATTAAGTGAAATACTTATTTTATACAAAAATTTTTGATATCTAATAAGTATTTTAAATTAAAACCATGAAATACCTAATGATCAATGGAATTTGAAGAACATGTTCGAGTATACAAAGATAGGTTGAGAATATTTTTAATTCTTTATTATTTTGCTGATGATTATTCATCTAAAGAATTTCCTGAATATAAGAGAGTATTTAAAAGTGAGGTTCGCATACAAAAGTTGGATTTTCTCCTGCGAAACCCAGATTACCTTTCTTACGAATTATTACAATTGATTTCTGCTAAACCTGATTTGAAGGCAGAAATTAAAGATATCGTTAAGTCCATATATTTAAGTTCCGAACCTCAATTAAGAAGACTTGAAATGGAAAGGTTTTTCTTTGGTGCATACGAAGATATAGATGATGTCATTAGCTTTCTTTCGAGTATCGATTTCATTAAATTTACTAGCAAAAAAAGCTCTGATCTAAAAACCATCGAGAAACACTATTTTGTGACGGAATATGCTATATCAAAAGTGGATTCTGTAATTGCTGATTTACCAGCTATTGAATGGTATTTAAACAGGTGCAGACTTATAAAACAATATTTTGGCAATTTGTTGGGATCTAACCTAAAAGTTTCCCAATACAAAATTGAAGAATACAAGAATACAAGTTTTAAGAAATTTATAGGTGAAATTTCCGAAGCAGTTAAAGATAACTATTACCACATTTATAACGAGAGATTATGAAATTCGACTATAATAAATTTATGAAGGATCTACATTCCGATTTTAAGGATTCTTTTAGCTTAGAAGAAATTAAAAGTTTATTAAATCTTGAGGAAGAAATAGATAGGGATACCTCTTTGTCTAATGGTAAACGACTTACTGTAAATTACGTAGCATTCAATGGTAAAAAAGAAGAGGATGGAAATCAAAATATCGATAAAGTCGAAATAGATTACAAACAAGATATCTATTCAGGCGTAAATATTTGGGTTGCTGATAACTTAAAAGGAAAATCTAGTATTTTTAAGATTATCAAATTTGCATTGACAGGTAGCGACAGCTTAAAGCCAAATATTTCAAGATGGATAGATCAAATTTTGGTTGTGTTTAGTATAAATGATAAGAAGTATACTGTATTTATAAACAATTCAAAAAGAGTTAACGCGGTTTTATACAATAAGGAGATAAAATCTTATCCATCAGAAAATGAACATTTAGAAGATCAATTATTCGTTTCGTCTTCTAAAACCGATTTTGAAAATCAAATTCAAAACTTTTTTTTCAAACAATTGGATTACTATTCCCTTCGTTGGACACAAAAATCCTCTGTAAAAGATAAAAATGATCTTTTGGATGTCGGAGCTAGTTGGCTTACTTATTTTAAATCTGTTTTTTTAGAATCTAAAGATAGCGCGGAACTTATGTACGGTTCGCAAGGTACTAAAATTTTCCAAATGCTTTTAGGACTTCATTTAACTTCACCTATAAATAAATTGACGGTTCAAAAAGATATGTTAATGCATGAAAAGGGCAAGCAGAATGCCGATGATTCAGCACGGGATGAATTAGCCTCTGAGGAGAAAAATACTTTGCAAAAAGAACTTGAAAACGTAACAAAAGAACTTGATAATTTAAATTTAAACAAAAGAGAGTCTAAAGATATTGAATTTCTTGTTAATCAATATGATGCATTACTTAAGGAAATCGAAGTAGAAAATAATAAATCTTTCAAAGTTAACACTGATCTGCAGGACAATAGGATTCAGAAATTGAATGTTACCAAATTGATTCAATCGCTTGATGAAGAAAAAATCAAATTAGAGAAGGAGAATCGAAAAGTTGAACGGCAGCAAATAGACATTCAAGAGTATTTAGATATAGGGGTATTATTTTCCAATCTGGAGATAAAGTCTTGCCCAAGCTGTAATCATCCTGTCACTAATGAGAAGAAACAACATGCAGTGAATTCTCATTCTTGTGCGTTATGTAATGACGATGTTTCAAGGGATGAAGTTGAATTTAATACTGATAATCTATCAAGTAAGTTAGATAGTCTTGTCATATTAAAAGAAAATATTCAGGAAAGAATAGCGGGAATTAAGTTAGATATAGATACAGCGAGGAAAGCTGATAATGATTTGTACAGTACCCGTATTAGACTTGAACAAAAATTAAGCTCGATCAAGGACATAGCAAGTTTAAATGAGAAACTCAAAGAATTACAAGAGAAGATCAATATAGAACGGCAAAAAATGGTCCCACGGGATTCTGAAAAAGATATATTAATTGAAAAAAAAGCAATTTTAAACTTTAGGATTGACCAATTAAATCAGGGACCAAAAAGAATTGGAGATCCAAAAATAGAACAAAAAATTCGACTATTGACAAAGGCAGTGGAAGAATTAAATAGCCGAAGATTTTCCGACGGTCAATCAATTTTAAAAAAGTTGTCAAATTTGATGCTGTCCGAGGTGCAGTCCCTTGGTCTAAGAATTTCAGAAATTATTATTAATGATAAATTTGATATTAAATATAAACAAGATGGAGATTATCTCTCGTTTTCTCAAATTGCTGAAGGTGAGCAATTAAGGGCGAAGCTTGCGTTTTATTTAAGTCTTATACAATTGGATATTATTCATAATTATGGGCGCCATTCTCGATTTTTAATTATTGATAGCCCTGGTAAAGAGGAAGGTGATAAAAGTTACCTTGAGGGCTTAACCTCATTGATTAAGGAAATTGAGGAACGTTTTGGAGATCAACTTCAAATATTGATAGGAACAGCTGAAAGAAGTTTGGAAAATACAGTTTCTCATCAAAACGTATTTCCTGCAAACACGTACGTATTCTAATGGAAAGTCTAAAGGATCATTTCGCAAAAAAAAATACTCCGGAAAAGATTGATTTCCTTCAGCCATCATTTTTTAATGTTGTGGAGAAATCAAGTGAAAAGGAGTTAAATACTCTATTGCAAAAAATTGTATTAGATTCCTCTGAGAATACGTATGTTCAAAAGCTGGCACTTGAACGATTAATGGATTTAATATTTTTGGATAAACTTAAACCGCGTCATGCTTTATCTATTTTAATAGATAATTGGGATTCAATAGAACTTTCCTTGAATACTCTCAGAATAAAGTCATTATATTACCTTTATGATTATGAAGAAGAAGAGGTAATAAAAATTTATGAACAGTATCTCAGTTCCGAAGAATCAGAATTAGTTGCTGAAGCTTTTTTCCATTTAGGATTAGTAAATATGCAACTTGGCATGGCATCAAAAGATAAAAATATTTCCCTAAATGCTCTTGAAAAAAGCAAATTAGAATTTACAAGGGCCAGCTTGGCTATCGAAAATAGATCAGATGCAATTCTTATGAGCAAAATCATAGGCTTAACCATAAATGTTTTTAATTCTATAACATCAAGGTTGAGAGAAAGCCTTAAAGAGATTTGTGAAATTCTATTTACTATTGAATCTTATTCATTTAATTTTAAGAATGGTCCGTACTATATTGGCTTTTACAGAGTTTTAAATAGTTTAGTTAATATAGCAGAACAAAAACCTCTTACTTGGTTGGATTTCAGAACTGGTTTATCTTCTTTGTTCAAGGAATATGCATCAATTAAAGATCAAGAAATTAAAGATAGACTTTCTCTAAGTCATTTATCAAACAGTTTTTCTGAAAAATTAAAATCCGATTTTTTTCAACCCTTCTTTGCATTGAATTTTTCAGCCGAAAAATCTAGAATAACCGCTAGGCTTGGCGAACTGCCTTTGGACTCCCCAGAAACTACTTTTTTACAAGATCTACTAGCTTTAATAGACACAGATTCTAAAAAAAAAATTACTGTTGAGACCTTAATAAAACAACTGAAATTATTATTTCCATTGGTTTCTGATCCTACTTTGGAGGAATTGGAAGAGCGATATTCTGATGAGAATATAGAAACGAAGCTGTTTAAAATTTATAAAGATCTATCTAAACCATCTTTAACACAAGTAGATGATCATATTTTGAGAAGTTGTTTGTTAATGCAAAGTAACCGAAACTATTATGGAAATTATTCTGAGGATGATCGAAATACTTTTATAGCAAGTATGTTGGAAAGCGCAGGATATTTAGTAAAGGATCAGACACGACGTAGTAGGACCGAAACTGGAAAATCGGCGGGAGAAATAGACATCCTAATACAAGACAGCGAATATTATCCAATTTCGATTATTGAAGCATTAAACTTAGAGTCAGTCAATAGAAGTTATATCATAACTCATATCAATAAAATTTTCACCTATGATGCAAATGGATTATCAGATAATTATATTTTAGTTTATGCAAACGTGAAAAAATTTGGCGTGTTTTATAAAAACTATCTTGATTTTGTCGAAGCTCATGATTTCGAATATCCGCTGGTTGATCTAAGGGAAGACAGTGTATTGCAATACACTGAAATTAGAAAATTTACCATTGTCCATAATCGAAATGAAAAAAAGGTAAATATACACCATGTTTTAATAAATCTTTCTGATAGTGGAAGTGAAAAATAATGTGATAGTTTAACTTATCATACAACAATATATGTATAAGATCATATTTTTATTTAAAGACTATTTAATAATATAAATAATTGATATACTATAGCTTTCCTTTATGCATTAAAATAATAACCTCTATAAATTTAGATTAATGAGAATTGGACGAAATGACCCATGTCCTTGTGGATCAGGGTTAAAAAATAAATTTTGTTGTAGAAACAAGCCAAAAAAAGAACATTTAGAAAAAGAACTAAAAAAGGAACATTTTTTTTCGAAATTTGATAGAGTCGAGCTCTTGAAAACTCTTTCCGCTTTATCAGTTATACCAGAAAACCACGGAAAAAATTTGCGGATTGAACAAGCAATAATTGAAGCACTCCTTCATAGTGGAACCCAAACAACTATTCCAAATAAAGCCGAACTAAACTTTTACTTAGATAAAAATTATGAGTATCATCAGGATGAAGACATCTGTATAAATCCATTGACAGATTTGGTTACTTTCATAGGTGGCGATTATATTACTTTTCCAGGTGTAACTGATAATGGCCAAGAAATATTGAATAATCAATTAGGCGGAATTTTCCATTATCCAGACACGAATATTCCTGAATGGTTTAAATATAATACAGTACAGTTATCCAGTTTTATTCTCGGTATTTCCAATCTTGTAGCCAAACGTCTTGGTTACGATAGATATCTGAACGGGAGCAATAATAAAAACGAGTTGTTTGTTCCCGAGGACATCAAATTGGATGAAATTAAAAAATCTGTTTTCATCAGTAACGAGGACATGGAATCGTTTCTAAAAGAAAAGAACATTCAAGCAGAAGTGATGGAATATTTCATTGTTGTTCCGGAAAAAGAAATCGACGAATTTTCTTTAGACCCGTATAAAAATGTAATTCTTTACAAACCAATACTTAAAGTTGAAGAAGGTTATATTGTATTGTCGCCTTCAACAATGTGTCTTGCTTTAAGTGCTTCGATCTGGAATATGGCAAAAGAAGGTGAATGTATGAAAGTAGTAAATGATGCTTACCATTCATTTGCCTGGAATAATATAAACCTTGGTCTTAGAAAATTAGGTTTTGATTATATTGAAATTCCTGAAATCGTGTTCAAGGCAGGCAGTAAAGCTGGGTTTTATTTGTTTGACGATAATAAAATCGCATTGGTACGTTACCTTGGAGATAATGGGAAAAATTATGGTGAGAATGAAATTGGATATGGGGGGGGTGCGACTTTAGAAGGAGAAAATAAACCAGAAAAGATTATTAAGGAACTTAAAGCGCATCCTCTTTATAAGGAATATAAAATATTCTCCATTACTATTATTTCAGGAATTGGATCTGAAACCGGATACGCTATAATGAAAGATGGTGCCGACAGGATTTTGGCATTGCCCATTGAAGAATTTAATACATTAACATTGGTATCTGAAATGGATGCGCTTGATTTGTGGAAATTTGCAACCTTAAAAGATGAGTTTTTCAAAGATAATCCTTTTGCTTTCAGTACTTCAGCATTGGATCAAATGAAATTTTATAAAGAAAATTCAGATTCATTTTATAGGACAGACGATAGCGCAACAGTTATTCCTATATTGGCTTCGGGATATGCCAGAGATTGGTACTTATTGGCAAGAAAACGTCGTGACAAACATTCCATTTTAAGAAAAAAAAATGATCGATATAGATATGTAGGAGTTGAAAGGAAGGATAAGTTTATGCCGGTTTATCACAATGAATATGAACTAATTTCTGGAGAATTGAAATTTGCAGTTGAAGGGTACCTCCAACCAATTTGGGTCATAGCTGAAAACCTGGATTCCAGTATGTCACCAGGTCTAAAAAGCATGCATTATCAAATAACAGAAGGAATAAGTTATTGGTTATGGCAAATACAGGAAAGTATCAGAGAAAATATAGCTAAACTTGGCAAAGAACCCTTTGAAATTGCATTTGAACTGGATAAACCTGAAAAATTTGATAACATCGAAAGAGACTATATAAGAATTGAAGATTTAGGATCTTTTTTTAAAGTAGAGTTACGGGAGAATGGATTTAAGCTAATTATTCCAAGTGAAATCATTCCATATCTGTATGGGGAGGACAATGCTGGAGAGCGGGTCTTAGTTCGACAGATTCTAGACTCTTTTAACCAAATATTAATAAAAAAAGGGTTAGAAGACCTTTCAGAGGAGACGCTGGATGAAATTATAGAAAAAGATGTGCCTTTGGGTATGAAAAAGAAATTCTTTATCCTTGACAGTCGTGACAACTTACTAATTGATTCAACTAATCTCAAAAAGTACAGATATGTCCAAGAATATGATACAGGAAAAGTTTTAGACCAGATTGTTGGGAAGTTGGGAAAGTTGTGTCCACCAATCGGAGAAATAGCTACTAAAGATAAACGTAAGGAGCTTGCAAGGAATGTTACTACTAAAGTATTATTTGGTCTTTTGAACGAAAAAATAAATAAATATGATTCGAAAGAACTTATTCAACGTTTAATAGGGCTTAACGAAAGTTTAATCAGGGAAAGAGAAATGTTAAGGATACATACTCCAACAAGAATAGCATGTTTTGTTTCAGAAGAAGAACAGATAAAAGATGTTCATGAGAAACTTTCCAAAATTAACAGAACCACAATTGCTACACGATGTCTGATAGAGCACCTAGCTGCGGAACAAAACAATGGAAAAGAGAATTTTTCAACTACTGATATTGATGAGCTCCTAGCCATTATGGATCAAATTATCCAATGGGGATCAATTGGTGATATGATCCATTTTGATCTTTTTGATGTAAAGATGGCTGTTTTACCATCTGGAAGGATTGGTATTACAAAAAAAGATATGGAAGAGGTATTTGAGCCCTATCATAAATCTAAGACCACAGAAGGAGTGACAAATGCCGTAAGTTCATTTAATCATGTTTTTCCGCAGAATAAGTCAGATAAAACAGGAAAGGATGTACCAGAAAAACTGGACAAAGCATTTCTAGCTGATTATGGCGTGTCATTTACCAGGATTTGTTATTTCTGTGATTGGCTCTCTTACATAGGTTTAAACCAATCACAAGATTTTGCTTCACTACCTTTAAGTCAGCTGAGAAGTGAGATAAATAAATTTGCAACGCCAGAGTTTTCTGAGAATGAATTTCAAAATGTCATTGATTATCTATCCTTGAAAAAAAGAGGAAAAGTAGAAAATGTTGATAAGACAAGTGGTTTTGATATTTCCGATATCATTCCTTGGAAGTTTAACAGAATGTTATCACTATTGCGTAAACCATTGATACTTTTAGGTGAGTCAGGTGATGCTGATCAAATCGCTTTATGGGGTCCTAGGCATATTCTTGAAATAAAACAGTATTTAGCGGAACAATGCCAATCTGGAAGATTAAGAGTTCCCAAAACAGAATCAGAGATTATAAAAGTTTTAGGTGGTTTTGCTCAAGAACGTGGGGATAACCTAGTTAAAGCAATAGTCAATTCGATTGATCCAGCAGGTCTAATTATTGATCAAGAATGTTTTATTGGTCCAAACGTTGAGTTTAAGCATACATCCGATATTGGAGATATTGATGTTTTGATTATTGATAAATCAGCAAAGGAAATACTTAGCCTTGAAAGCAAAAGTATGTCCCCAAGTAGAAATATAATGGAAATGGTGTCTGAAGTAAATAAACTTTTTGGAAGTAAAAGTGAAAAAGGATGGATTGATAAACATATGGAAAGGCATGAATGGTTAGTTAAAAATAAGCAACAATTGACAAAAAAATATGGAATTGATGTTTCAGATTATGAGGTAAGATCATTTTTTGTGACAGATGAAGACATGCTTACCCCTCATTTAAGAAAAATGAATTTGCCATTGCCATTTATTACAAGATATGATCTGGAAAAAGATGGTTACAAAACTTTATCTAGAGCACAATAAGATGATACCAAGGAAAATATATAGAGGAGATGGTGATCCTAAAAACATGAGGAATTTGAGGTACAGTAGTTCCAGAGGTCAATATTATACCAATTTAATCAAAGGTGGCATTGGACAAAAGATTTTCTCGGAAGCTTTAATGGATTTGGTAAATGCTCATATTCTTTCAAGGTTCGATATTTCGCATTTTCTTTCCTTTACAGAAAGTAAAAATTCTGCTATGCGTTACGGACTAAATTTAATGAGTGGAGACGACAATGCTATAGAAGAATGCTCAATACCATATTATGATGATAATTATAACTGGGATTTTGCATTACTAACCTTAAATACTGACCTTTTAACATTTAATAAAGAACCTTATCCCGGGGTGTACGAGTTGAGCTATACACCGCAATTATTTGAATTTTCAAGACTTGGTTCCTACAAAGTGATTCTTATTGATGTGAGTAAGGCATTGGGAGAAATGAAATCAGAATCTTACACAACAGCATTAGAGTATAGTAAATATGATAGTGAATGGTTAGTACTTCCTGCAAACATAAAAGAATTCAATGGTGGTAAATCAGAATTTTCAGGAATACTGGATGGAGCATGCTTTGAGAGCCCTGAATATTTTATAATTGATAAAGAACAATATGACCTGAACAATACCCTTGATTATGGCTTTTAAAAGTGAAAAGGAAATGCAGACTTGGCTGAGTGACCTTTTTAAAAAAGGTCACTGCTTGGCTGAAATCGTTATAAATTATGAGGATTTTAGAAAAAATAAACGCTATGAAAATTATCCAGTATCTTCTCACCAAAAAATAATTCAAAGTTTTCAACATTGTCTCAACTCTTTTGAAAACCATGAAGTTCTTTCAGAGGATGTAAATATCTCTTCGAATTTGGGGGATGTATTGCGACCTGATTTCTTACTTTACTCGCCAGAAAGTGAAAGTATTCTTATAGTTGAACTTAAAAACCTAAAGGGGCCAACGAGACAAACCGCAACAGAAATTGGAGCTTATGCTGCTGAAATAAGGAGTTATCTGCCTTTTCTTTCAGAAGGTGACCTTGTAAATGTTATTATTTCAAGTGAATGGCCAAGTTTACTCTGTCACTTTGTTTATAACGAAATAGTTTGGTTGAATAGAGGCATTATATGTTTAGAGCCAATTCAAAATGGTGACGAAATGGCTTTGAAAATAATTGACCCCATTATTATTTTTAAAGATGAAGTAATACCTTTAATTTCTGCTAAACAATTAGGAGGGTACCAGATTTGCCTTTATGATGACCAAATTTTGGGAGGAGGTGATTATATGAGGCTAGAAGAATATGAGGAATCAATGCGGATTGCCTTAAACGCCATGTCGGCAAAGGGTAATTCTTTAAAAGCACATGGATTTGCATTTTTGTGGCGACACTGTTTTGATGTAGGTTTAGCTCCTTACAATATAACTGTGATAAATTTTGCTTCATTTCAAACACCATCACTTACGATGTACAATCCCATAATACAAAAAAGTGATTTCGGAAAGAGACTTCAAAAAGTAGTTCGAGATTATGATCCTGAAGGCCACAGTAGAACATTAGATGTTATAGCTGATTATGGAGAAATTTTTTTAAAGGAATTTTGTTCCCCTAAAGTAGAAGGTTATTCAAATTGGGAGACTTTAAAACCTAGAATCTTTACCAATACAGACGCTCTTGCGTTTATAGGGTGGGGAATTTTTCAAGATCTATTATTTGACCGTATACGGTTAATGCCAAAGCATGAAGAAGCTGATTTTCGATTTGAATTCATAGATCCACTATTTGCAATTGAGATGCTTAAAGAAATTATTCAGGAAAATTAAATGTAATTATATAATTTAGACGTTAAACGAAGCTAATTTATGTTGATTTAAACTTTGTATGTTTAAATACAATTATATTAACCAAAACCAATTGCAAATGAACGAGTGGAGAGCACGTCATCTTGAAGAGCGCGAAAGAAAAGATGTGGAAATTTTTGAAAAAATAAAGGATGATCCCAATGCCAGTGTTGATGATCTATGGACTTTGTCCGGAAAAAGATTCATTGAATGGAGAAAGTTACATGATTTTCCAAGATTACTAGAACATTTTGATACAGTTTTACCAGGATTTATGGAATGGAAACTGGAGTTTGGTTTAAGCAATGATACTATCATCCAGTCAGGAAAAATAACCCAGTTCATCGAAAAAAAAAGAGTAAGGAAAAGCAGAGCACTAAGAAAAAGAGATAGAAAGAAAGTCGTTTTTCTCACTATTCAAAAACTGGGTGATCACGAACTAACAATACTTTCAAATACCAAATTAGAAGGAAAAAAGGAGTATCTAGGCAATGAATATGAATTTACTTTCATTCGGGAAATGGAATCTTACCTCGATTGGTCAGAAAGAAATAACCGTTTCGTTAAAGTACTTTCCGTTGTACAAAGATCTGCCCCTGGATTTCCACAAGAAAGAGTTTTTATCAATGCCATTGGTCACTCAAACAATGACAATTTTGAACTTCTAAAAATGGGTGGAATAAAAATTCCGAAAAATGCTTTTAATATCCTTTTACGGGGTAAATATTTAGAATTTGCAAATCTTTGCGGATTAGAGCTTGAAGGAGAAATACATTTTGGCGAAATGGGTAATTTGCAATGCTCATACTGCGTGTGCGATAATTGGAAGGCTGTCAACATGGATATGCCGATGTTTAAAATCAGCAACAGTTTGATGTTAGATTTTAAATCTGTTGATTCAAAGCTTACTTCATGGAAATTCTACGGAACAAAGGTAACTGGGAATTTCATTAATACCCAGCTCCAGCGTGTTCTGATAATAGGTGGGGATTTCGATCCGCTAATGCAATCTTGCACACTCTTTAATACAGAAATCGTGAACGATAAATATACATATAACAATAATCTAAATGGTTTTAAAACTTTTAAAAAATTATATGAAGCACAAGGTGAGGATAAACTTGCAAAATCCTATTACGTCTTGGAAAATGAGTTTTTACGCTCAAAATTAACGGGATTTGATTTGTTCACGAAATCTTTGAGCTTTTATTATTGGGAATATGGCAGCAAGCCGCATCGTATCATTTATTGTTCAATTTTTATGATCTTGTTTTTTAGCCTTATCTATTGGTTAAATAGCGACCTTATTTCTATAAATACTGCAACTGGTGAATGTTTTAATTTTGCTAATAGCCTATATTTTAGCACTATTACATTTACTACATTAGGCTATGGTGACTATAGCCCACAAAGTTGGCTTAAAATCTTAGCGGCAATAGAGTCATTTCTTGGTGTAATTAATACCGGTTTCCTTCTCGCCGGCTATGCTAACAATAAGTACTAAGAAGTAATAAACGTATTTAAATATAAAAATTATAATTTATTACCTATGAGCCTAAACCAAAAAACAAACTCTGAAAGTCAACTGTCTGCAATTAATCAAAATGTGTTTTTTAAGGAATTTACTTTTAGCAAAAATGATTTCAAAATTGAAGATAAATCTGAACTGGAACTTGCTGATAATCTTGTTTGGCTGGATGACAAATGCTTTATTTATCAGACCAAGGAAATGAACCAAAGCTCATCAAATTATGAAAATTGGTTTAAAAGCAAAGTACTCAAAAAAGCCGTAAAGCAGATTAAAGACACATTGAACTATTTAGATGTCCATCACTCCATAATCATTGAAAATGAAAAAGGACATATTTTGAATGTCAGTGAGGCTCGAAAATGTGAAAATATAAAAAAGATTATCATTTATGATCCTAATGACGACTTTCCAGAAAAGCTGAGGCTTCGCAAATTTTACGAGAGTTCGGAAGTTGGAAATATACACCTTTTTCATATGGAGGACTATTTTCATATCTGTAAGTATCTTATAACCCCTAGTGAGGTCAGTGAATACCTGGATTTTAGAGAAGACTTTTTTGAATTTTATAAAGACGGTGCCAACCGTGTTCATGAACAATATTTATTAGGACATTTTTTTGAGACTCCAAATGTCGATCATTTTAATGCTGAATACATTAAAAATCTCAAGGATCAACATATAAAAAAGTTAGATTTTGATATTTCTGGTTTAATTGAAAACTTTAAAAATGCAATTATTAATTCTGGATTCGAATCTGAAACCCATTATTATCCAATCATAAAAGCAATAGCTCAATTAAAAAGAAGTGAGCTTATAGAATTTAAAAAAAGAATTTCTGCCGCTATCGAAAAATGTGAGAAATTTGAATTTATCACACCATACAAATTTTATTCAATGCGGACAGATTGTGCGTTTGTATTTATACCTCTACACTCAAAAAATATTAATAACGCAGTTGTAGCGCTAGGAAATTTAACATACGCTATAAAATATGACAACAAAGCAAGCAAAGCACTTGGAGTGGTGGTTTATCGAAACCCTGAAAATGTTGAAAAAATTGAAACAGCGTGGATGTTTATAGAAGAAGATTTTGTTTTTGATGAAAATATGGAAAAGGCATTAAAGGATAATTACCCTTTCCGTGAATCCATTCATAAGGAAATAAAGAATCCATACAAATAAACCTGATAAAAGAATCTTATTGTATATTAAAAATGCGATATTGGATTATATTTTTAAAATGATAATTTGGTTACTTATTTTCAATACACGGGAGTGTAACACTAACTAAGTGTATGTTGGTTCATGGTTTTCAAAACTAATTTAAATCACATATTTGAATTTTGTAGGTGTTGATCTCTACACAGATCCGAACCATCCTCTTCAGAATAGCATAAAATCCATTATTTTAATCATTTTCAAATTACAGCCATGATTCTGAAATAAATATAAATTCATGCTATTATCCAGTAAAACAGAATAAGATTGAAGTGTAAAAGCTATTTGTTAAACATGTAGATAAACTAGTCAAATAATTTGTTCTATTTTTCGTTTAAATATATAGGAGTTCTAATTAAAGGACTTTAATTAATACCACGCCATGCAAGCCGTTTATCTGTACATACGAGTCAGTACTGATGAACAGGCTGTAAAAGGATATTCCCAACGCAGCCAGTTGGATCGACTTGTGCATTATTGTAAAGATCACAATCTTATTGTTACCAAAACTATTTTCGAAGACTATTCTGCGAAAACATTTAACCGACCAGAGTGGAACAAGTTGTTCGCTGAGCTTAAGCTCACTAAGAACCAATCTTCACTTATTCTCTTTACTTATTGGGATCGATTCAGCCGCAATATTATGGACGCTTATAAGATGTTAGAAAGATTGCAGAATATGAAAGTCTCCATTCAGGCAATTGAACAGCAGATAGACTTCTCAATCCCGGAAAGTAAAATTATGTTGGCAATGTATTGGGCTACTTCTGAAGTAGAAAACGATAAAAGAAGCCGTAATGTACGTTTGGGAATGCAAAAAGCAAGACTGGAAGGAAGATGGATCAATAAAGCTCCTCTAGGATATAGAAATAAAATCACATCTGATGGAAAAAAATATATAGCCATCTACAAACCGGAAGCATATATTATCCGTGAGGCTTTTACAGCTATAGTGAGACAAAATAAATATTGTTTAACTGAAATATACAAGGATGCGGTATCAAATGGGCTTAATTGTAGTAGAAGTGCTTTTTATCGATTGGTAAGAAATCCTATTTATTGTGGTAAAATTAAAGTTCCGGCATTTGAAGATAAACCTGGAAAAATTGTTGAAGGAACTCATGAACGTCTTATACCCGTAATTTTATTTGAGCAGGTTCAAAGAATAATAAAAGACGCAGATTTAAACCATCCTAAAAAATTAACTTCAAAAAGGATAGCTAATGAAAATTTAATTTTTAGAGGTGTCCTACAATGTCCTAATTGTGGAAATACGCTTACAGGAAGTGGATCGCAGGGACATACTAAAAAATATTATTATTACCACTGTATGGGACGTTGTTCATACCGGGTAAGAGCTGACGTTATACATTTGAGTTTTCTTTCATTCCTTAAGAATAATAGAGTGGTAGAACCATTTTTAGAACTTGCCAATAGTATTTCAAAGGAAATTTATGGTGAAGAACATTATGATTATATTCAGAAAAAAGAGGAGATAAAGAAAGAAATGGAAAAATTGATTGATAGGGGATTCAATGCACAAAAGCTATTTTCAAATGGGAATATTGACTATGATGATTATATACTAATAAGAAGTCGTTGTCAGGAATCTTTAAAAGATAATACTGATAAATTGAGACAGCAGGCTTTAAAAATAGTGGCTGAAAAACATACAGAAAAGGGAACTGATTACATAATTAACCACTTAGGAGAGTTTTATGAAAATTCAGATACTATAACCAAACAGAGAATTATCAGGTTGTTTTTTCCGGAGAAAGTAAAAGTAATAAAAGGGAATATTGATAAAATGCTATCAGAAAGTGTTAAGACCATATTTGGATTAACTGTTTCAGCTTCGAAAATAAAAGAAATCCATGGTCAACAGACAGAGCAAGAAATAGTTGAGTTTTTTAAAGAATTATATTTTTTAGCATATGAACAAAACTTGAAAAATATCTAAAAATTAATTGATTAGTTTTTGATTTTTCAGAGTAAAGCTGATTCATTAAATTGCATTTGTATAAAACACTGAAAAACAGTTTTTTGTCCGACGTTTGAACTGTTCGAGATCCTGTATAGATAAGTTGATGGGCTTGACTTTTCGAACCTTTTGTACCACAGAAAAAAAATGATTTTAATATATAGTTGATTTTCAGTTATTTAATATTTTTGAAAAGGTTCGAATCCTGTCAGGTTCGTGACAATAATATGGAACTTTAATCGAAAAATTGACTAAAAAAGATAAAATATTGGTTTTTTAAGAAAAAATTTTTGCTTTAGAAGATAAGGTAAAAGAGTAAAAAGTACTTTAAATAGGCTGAATAAGAAGTGTTTATAAATAAAATGACACCATTTGGCCTAAATTGTCCTAATGGTGTCATTAAGTGAGCGAGAAAGGATTCGAACCTTTGTCGTCCCGATTACAAATCGGGATGTTCTATTGAGTATGGTTAATCATTGATTGTTTGAGGAAATAAAAACAAAAAAAGACTCACTGTTTCCAGTAA
>NZ_JAJFZH010000040.1:0-18842 GCF_020733145.1 Chryseobacterium sp. X308 | reverse complement strand
TGGATATTTCAATATTCCCATACCCTTTCACCAACAGGTCAAATATTTCCTTTTCCCTTTCTGATAATATTTCAAGGGGGTTGATGGGAGTGTCCTTTTTGGCAGATGAAACGAGTTTTTTTACAATATCCGGAGAATAATAAGTTCCGGTGTCAAAGATTTGCTGAACGGCTTCCAGGATATTATTCTCATCCGATAATTTGTTAATGTAACCATCAGCACCTTCAATGATATATTGTACCGCAATATCATTGTCATATACCGAAAAAACCAGGATCTTAAGATTGGGCTGTATCGATTTTATTTCACCAATCATGCTCAAATATTTGCTTTCCGGCATGTTGATATCTAAGATGAGCAGGTCAAAAGACTCTGCATATAATCTTTCTGTGAGATCCTTATAGGACTCTGCACAGGATACTTTTACATCTTTGTAGTGGGATTCCAAAATCAGGGTAGTGCCTAATCTTACTACGAAGTGATCGTCGGCAATAATAATTTTTCTAGTCATCTTTTTGTTTTTTTATTTTAATTGATACGATTGTTCCGTTGGGGATATTATTTTTAAATTCAATTTTACCATTGATCATCATAAGCAGCTGGAGGATAAGATGTAATCCTAAACTGTATTTTTGCAAAACCAGCTTTTCATTTTCAATATTATCCTGAATTTTCACATAATAGTTCATCTGTTCAGCGCTCATCCCTTTACCCGTATCTTTTACCTCCAGGAAAAAGGTCCTGCTATCTTCCATAGTAGAAAGTTCTATGACTCCATTGGTGGTATTTTTAACCGCATTATCTATGAGATTATGAATGATAACAGCAATCACATTCTGATTGTTTTTCGAATAAGTCGGATTTTTAATCTTGTTGATAATAAGCGTATTTTGTTCTTTGGCCGCAACTTCAAATAGAGCTTTTTTAGTTTCTACCACCTCGTAAATATTATAGATTTCATTTTTTTCAGAAATATTATAAATTTCTGCATATTCCTTCAGGGTTTTCACGAAATTGTAAAACTCTAAAGAAGAGGTATAGAAGCTTTCGAAATATTTCTTTTGTATATAGCGGTCATGTTCGTCTGTCTCATACAGCTTTTGGGCTGTAATAGATAAATACTTTACGGGAGTAATGATGTCATGGCTTATTGTTTCCAATAGTTTTTTCTGCTGTACACTCTCTTTTCGGAGCTGTTCCTTGGTGTATTCCAGTTTTGAAACTGTCTGTGACAGTTTCCGGGTTCTGATGGCAATAATTCTTTCAAGTTTTCTTTTTTTCTGTTTCTGTCTTTTTATCCATATTTTAAAGAAGGTAAATGCAATAAGAGACAATAATAAAAGAATAAAGAACTTAAAAATAAGGGTTTGATGAAACAGGTATTTTACATTAATATTAATGGTTTTATAGATGTATTTCCCTTTCGGTGAGGTCAATACCCTCACCATAAGCTGATATTGGCCCGGCTCCAGGTTTGAGATATAATATTTGCCATCACTGCTTATCCTTTCCCATTTTTCGTTCTTAGAACCTTTCAGTTTTCCTTCGATAACGAGATTAGCCCTGTTAGCATAATAGGGAACATCTACTAAAATAATCGCTTTATAAAAATTGTTTTCCAGATTAATATTCTGTCTTTTTATAGTGCTTTTGGAATCATAAAATACAACCCTTTCCAAAAAAAAGTTGTTAGGGTAATAGCTTCTTATTTTTTCAGGATCAAAAAATACCAGTCCTTTGATGGATGGAAATACAAAATTTCCATTGGGAAGTGCTGCGGCACCTGGAGAACATCCACCATTAAACTCATTGGTATTAAAGCCGTCTTCTTTGCTGTAGCGGTAATAGTTAGGTGAGATTTTATTGTTTTGAGAATATTGCATCAGGTTATTTTTCAGTACTTTGAATAACCCATTATTGGTGCTGATCCAGAGAAAACCGTTTTTGTCTTCCAGAATGGTGTGTGAAAATGAAAGATGTCCGTTTTTATCTTCAGGCATTTTAGTGAGCTGGCCTTTATTATACAGAAAGAAGCCATTTCCCTGGGTCATGATCCAAAGATTCCCATCCTTGGTTTTGGTAATTTCCCTTACATGTAATGGTTCGGATGAAATCTTTTTAAGAATAAATGATGGACCTTCAATCGAATACAAAGCATCCCTGGTTCCTACCAGCCATTGATCATTACCCAGCTCTTGAACCGATGTAACGATATTGGGAATTGAAAATTGTAAAAACGGCTTTTCGAAAACAGAATCTTTATAAAAGCAAAGTTTAGATTGTAATGAAGGCAGGTGAAACGTTATAGCATAGCAGTGATTGACATTGAAAACATAAGGTGCTGTTTTTGTAAAATGTAAGGATTCATGTTTTGAATAACCGGAATTTTTGAAAAAACGAAGCAGTGAAATACCATTTTGAACAAAAATATTTTTTTGTGAATCATAAAATAAAAAATATTTGCTTGTAGTGTTAAAATGATACTGTTTTACCAGTCCGTCTTTATTGTATACATCTCCTGATGAAGTAATTACTTTATCATTTTCAAAAGGAAGTATGGAATAAAAAATATTTTCATAAGATTTGTTTGACCGATTGGCTACACGAAAATTATTAAACTTTACTACATTTAACCCATCCGATAATGTTCCGAGATATAATTTATTATTAACCTCATCATGATAAACAGATGCTAAAGAATTCTCATTGAGATTATAGTCTATCATTTTTTTTAATCCGATCTCATTGTTTTGATAGAATACCTTATACAATGAGTTATGATGAAAGATAAAGCATTGATTGTTAATCTGGCTCCAGTATACTTTGACATGTTTCCGGAAGAAAATCTCTGAAGCACGTAAATAACTCGCTTGCCCGGACGAAATTTTAATGATTTTTTTTAATTTCTTGTGGATAATAAAAATGTTTTGTCCAAAACAAAAAGTATCGGCGATATAATGCTTATGCAGTTCCTTTATTGATGCTATCTTTTTATCATTGTATTGTATAGTCCCATTATTAAACAGATGGTAGGAGTTCTTTTTGTCAAAATAAATGAAAAAGTTTTTATGATCTATTTTTTCAGGAGTTCCGTTTTTTACAAATAATCCATATAACCTGCTTTCATTCAGTATTTTTTTAGTGTAGCTGTTCATATGATGGAAAGCACTTACATTTCTTTTGGATAATACAACAATGTTTTCAGTATAAGCTGTAGAATTATAAATGGAATCTTTTTCGATACTTCCAAAAAAAGAAGTAAATCTGTTGTTTTTAAGGTTAAGATGATTATAGGTTACAAAATTATAGCCATCATAGCGCACTAACCCGTTTTCTGTACTCAGCCATATAAATCCGTATTTATCTTTCATAATGTCTTTTACACTATTCTGGGGAAGGCCGTTATCCGTGTCATACCATACAGAAGCTGCCTGCTGGCCGTCATAAAGTTGTATCCGGAATAATAGTAACACTATAAGTGCTGTACGGGACAGTAAAGGGAGTTGATGCATTTGTGTTTTATGAGATTGATTTATCATAAATGTAGTAAAAATAAATCATTGTTGAAAGAATTAAATGTCATTTAAAAACTACATGATACATAATTAAAAATTACAATATTGCTAATCTATTTTTACATAAATTATTTTACGCTTTTATAAGATTATCAGATATTTGCGTCGTTTATTTTAATGCTTTTTTTAACAGTTGGAAGTTAAAGAAATTCTCAAATTTTTTAAACAAAATCCCGTATATATTTCACTAAAACGAGATTTTTTTATTTATGATTTTAAAGAAATAAAGTGTTTTGCCTAATTAAATTATAAATGAAGTCTGTTTGTCTTAAAAAAACAAAAGATGAGTAACAAGTGAATGAGTGTAAACAGAAGACTAAGTATGATTAAAATTATAAAATAAAGTTTTTCTGATAATACTGCTGTTAGGGGGTTCAACCTGTATTTTCATACCAGCTGTCAGAACGAACGAAATAACAATGTTCTTTCATTGAACTCAGAATATATTTAGAGAAAATAAAATAATAATAGACACAATTTTGATAATTAAAGAATGATGAAAATAAATAATAAAAAAAGAGTAGATCATTATATGACTGTTCATTTAGCTGTGTTGGCATTCCTTTTTTTGAGCATTGGTATTCTCATATATTTGAAATACATCCTTACGTTAAAAATTTTTTCTTCGATGGCTTTGCTGGTACTCGTATATGGATTCTTAAAGAACCGGTTTGTATTTGAATATGAGCATTCCGGAAAGATGATTTCCATCAAAAGTTATCAATGGCCTTCAAACAGAGGAAAAATTTTGGTTTTAGAAACGCCGCAAAAGAAAATTGTAAGAATAGAAATACAGGAACAGACTTTTAGAAAATACTTAATCCTTCTTTTTTTGAATTCTTCAGGAAGAATATTAAGAAAAAATATTGATATCACCTTTTGTAGTGAGAATGAAATCAATCAGCTTTCAAAAGATATATCCAACAATTTAATGAAAGATAGATCAGGGACTTACTTCTTATAAAAAAATTGCTTTTTGAATACAGATAAATTAGTTTAAGATGGAAAATTTGAAAGACATTCATATTGGTGCTTTGATATATGAACTTGTCAATGAACAGGATATTACTATGAACAGGATCTGCAGATTCCTGGATTTAACAGAAAATGAGATTCTGGAAATGTATTCTAAGAAATCATTAGATGTGGAGATACTTCTGAAATGGTCAAAATTATTGAAATATGACTTTTTTCGTCTCTATTCCCATCATTTAATATTATACGCTCCTATCGCCGGCCAAAATAAAAACGGAGTACAATCAAAACTGCCTAAGTTCCGCAAAAGCCTATATACCAAAGAAATTATAGACTATATGATGGAACTTTTAGAAAATAAACAAAAAACCACTAAAGAAATCATTAATCACTACGGAATTCCCAAGTCAACATTGAATAAATGGATAAGCAAATACAGACAATAAATACAGGCCCTGATTATAAAAAGATTTACCATGATTTCATAAAGTCCAAATGCCCTGATAAATGGGAAAATGTAAAGCGATATCTGTCAAAAGAATCCATGTCTTTATCTGATGTTTTGAAAGTTAATAATATTATTTTTGTTGACAGGATATCCGAAAACCAAAAATTCAAATCCTATGATAAAGAGGCTATTTTTGAAATGCTTACTTATCAAAAAAAACATAAACTAAATAACAGTCAGCTAGCAAGGCATTTTAAATTAAGCCGAAATACTGTTACAAAATGGAGACGTATTTTCTTATTATAATCTGTGTATGGTAATTACTGCGTTCTTAACAACTAGAAAATAGAAAACTTAGAGTGAAAATTCCACTCTAAGTTTTTGCATCTGATATAAGCTGTTTTTTTAAATAATAATAATTTTAGACTTTATCCTGCCTCTATTTCTTTGCCTGTAGAGACAAGTTATCCATATAAACAGCCTGATGTACTCCGTTCAGCAGAACTTTCAATCCTAAATGAGAATCTTTCTTCAAAGAAACCGTAAATGTTTTTTTCTCTCCTGTTATTTTGGAAGGTTTGGTAATTGCCGTATAGGCTTTTACATCAGAAGGATTATCTACTGAGAAAAGTTCTAATGTTGTTTCTCCTCCGTTATCAGAAAGGTCAAGAGACAGCGTATAGGTTCCGGCTTTAATTTCGGGAGTTACCAGATACATATTTTCTCCCGGATTGCTCATGGAGTAGAATATAATTCTTTTGTCACTAGCATAAAGCATCGCTTTCCCGGATTGAGCGGTCCAGCATTTATGAATATCTTTCCAGGTATCAAAACTTTCTGCAAGAGAGGCCACCGGCTTACACTGTGCTTTAGCTGTTAGAAAGCCTCCTGTCATAATTATTCCCGTAAGTACAAATTTTTTCATGTATTATTTTTATTTATAATGAGTAAAAATAACAAAAAAGGTGTTTACCGGATGCTTTTGTTTTATGATTTAAATTAGTTTTAGTTTGTTGAGAAAAAAGAGAATCTTAACTTAGACTGAGGTAAAACTTTAAAAAGGGATGAAAAAAATACTATTTTTAATGGTCTCAGTAACAGGCATGATACTGACAAAAGCACAAACCATTGAATCCGGCAGCCGAAGCACCTTAGGATATATTAAAAGTGACGGAACGATTGAGAACAGCAGCCATTCCACCGTAGGTTATATCAGGAGTGACGGTACTATTGAAGACCGCAGCCGTTCTACAATTGGCTATATCAGAAACGACGGAACCATTGAAAATAAAAGCCGTTCCACAGTGGGATATGTAAAGGAAGACGGAACAGTAGAAAATAGCAGCCGCTCTACTTTGGGGTATATTAAAGAGGACGGAACCGTTGAAAACGCCAGCCGCAGTACAATAGGCTACGCTTATGGTATAAAAAAAGAATGGGTTGCCGTGGTTTATTTCTTTTTTAAGATGTAGAAAAAATGATGATAAGGGCCTGCTTTCACTATTTTATCATAAAAATTGTTTCTTTATCTATTTATCAGGCCTTATTGGCTTGCAAATTGATACAACAAACTTTATTGAATTTTTGATGACTAATGGCTAGAACGACTGTAACTCTGATTTTCCTTTTAAGCGGTTTTTTCTTTTTAAATGCACAGGAAAAGAAAGATTCGCTGTATTACAAAATAGAAGAATTTTCAGATAAGAGAAAAGTTACCAAATTCATTCACCGTTTTATATTTCGTAGAGAGCCGGATTCCACTTCCGTGAAGTCCAATACTGAAAAGCTTTTACAAAATACTTATAACAAAAAAATTATCAGAAATGTTAGGATAGAAACCATTGACCCTTTTGGATATGGCTCTAATGACAGTAAGGAAATAGGTAAATGGTATGATTGGATAAAGGATCACCTTCATTCCAGTACCAGAAGATCAACAATCAATAATTTTTTACTTTTTAAAGAAGGAGAAGAGTACAATGCCCAAAAACTCTACGAATCTGAACGTTTGCTGAGAACAATGCCTTTTATCAACAGAGTTAATATCAGTGTTTCCGACAGCACTTCCAGTAAAGATTCTATAGATGTTGTGGTAAAGGTATTGGATTCCTGGAGTCTGAAGCCGAGAATCAGTTATTCCGGAAGCAAAATTGGTTTGGGGGTTACGGAAGAAAATGTATTGGGACTGGGACATACACTGGACTTTCTTTACAGAAACGACTCCAAAGAAAAGCAGGATTATCTTTTAGGCAGCTATACTACCCATAATCTTTTTGGTACCTATATCAATGCCCAGATTCTCGGAGAACGGGACTTTTCAAAAAATGAAAGAATTAATTTCAGCCTCAGAAGAGACTTTTTCTCCCCTTTGACGAAATGGGCGGGAGGTTTTACATTTGAATATTTTATGCGGAAAGTTTTACTTCCGATAAATACGGATACCACTTTTCCGGAAGTTCAGATCAAAGTGTACAGTCAGGATTTATGGGGAGGTTATCAGATTCCGGTTTCATCGGATCCTAGTGAAAAAGTTTCCAGCAATATTGCCATCATAGGAAGATTTCAGAACTATAAGTACAAAGACAGCCCGGGAATAGATCAGTATCAATATTTCAGTTCTTACAACAGTTTCCTGATGTCTGTAGGGTTTATTCAGAGAAACTTTTCGGTTCAGAAAAATATTTTCCAGTATGATTTGCCGGAGGATATTGCTTATGGTAATTCTGTCAATATCATTGCCGGAGGCTTGTCAAGAAATAAAGAAGTGAATCCGTATGTGGGAATTTCTGCATCTTACGGACGTTTTACAAAATTGGGATATTTCACGGTGAAAGCACAGTTTGGAAGGTTTTTTAATGAAGACAGCCAGAACAGAGAATCTTTCCGTTTTGACGGAACTTATTTTACAAACCTCACGGACTGGAAATTTGCCAAAGCAAGACATTTCTTCTCTCCAACTCTGGCATTGGGAAATCCACAGCATAATTATTCGTATAAGGATAGGATCAACCTTTCTTCTACAGACGAGTTCCCCGTTTATAATTCTGATTATATCGGGACAAAAAAAATAGTGCTGAGGTATCAGCTTCAGTTGTTTATTAATAAAACATGGAAGAATTTTCACTTCAGTCCATATTTAACGACTGCAGTGGGCTGGCTCGGAATGCCTGATGATAAGCTGTTTAAAACTAAGGCCAACACAAAAATCGGGATAGGTGTTTTAATTAATAATCCTTATCTGGTTTTCAACAGGATTCAGATTTCTTTCATGTATTATCCGCGTGTTCCTTTTGATAATAATTCTGTTTTTGACTTTAACAGTAACAGGAATAATCTTTTACCATTGAACAGCTTTGCCACGGATGTTCCTCATTTTGTCAATTTTGGAAATTAATATAACAGACCTTTATATCCGGATTATTTTTTCAGACAGATTTCAACAAAAGAAACCTTCCTTGCTTTTGGCAGGGAAGGTTTTAATCAAAATGATAAACATTCTGAAAACTAAACCACTACATCGATCTTTACATTAATATTTCCGCGGGTTGCTTTTGAATAAGGACATGTTGCATGAGCGGTTTCCACAACTTTTCTGGCTTCATCTATTGCAAGGCCTGGCAGAAGGATTTGTAGGTGAGCCTGCAGGAAAAATCCGTCGTCATTGGTGGCAAGGTCTACAGAGGTATTGACAGATAAGTCCTGAGGAAGAGTAATTCCAGTTTTTGAAGCACCCAAATGCATAGCTCCGATAAAACATGCCGACCATCCTGCTGCCAATAGCTGTTCCGGATTGGTTCCGTTTCCTTTTGAACCGGGAGAGGTTAATTCAATATCTAACTTTCCGTCACTGCTTTTTGCTTCTCCGTTACGGCCTCCGGTTACAATGACATTACCGGAATACAACACTTTACTGATATTGATTACTGTTGTATTTTCTACTTCCTGAATGGTATTTAATTCCATATTTTTATTATTTAGATTAAACGATATTGTTGATTGATATTGTTAAAGTTTTTTCCTTAACTCTTTGAAAGCGGCTCTAAGCTCTTCCGTAAAGACCTGCGGCTGTTCCCAGGCTGCAAAATGGCCGCCTTTTGAAGCTTTATGATAATAATATAAAGTAGGATACGCCTGCTTCGACCAGCTTTCCGGAGCCCGGTAAATCTCATGAGGAAATACCGAAATAGCTACAGGAACTTTGATGTCTTTTGTCTTCTGCGCCTCGGCACTGAAATTATTCTTGTTATTTTCCCAATAGAAACGTGAAGAAGACGCTCCCGTATTGGTAAGCCAGTAAAGGGTAATATCATCGAGGATAGCATCACGGCCAATGACATTCTCGGGATGAAGATCACTTTCACTCCATTCTGCAATTTTTTCGTAAAGGAATGCTGCTAAGGCTGTTGGAGAATCAGAAAGCAGGTATCCTGTTGTCTGTGGACGTGTTACCATCATTCCCCCGTAAGCTGCATTTCTTCCAAAGAATTTACTCATTGCATTGTATGCTTTTGCTTCTGAGGCAGAAAGTCCTGATGGGGCGGGATCACCGGCATTGATCGGTTTTACAAATTCGGCAGGAATGGTAGCCGGCATGGTAAGGTGAATTCCTAAAAGACCTGAAGGAGCCTGTTTTGCTAATGCATCAGAAATAACGGAACCATGGTCGCCACCTTCAGAAACATACTTTTTGTAACCGAGTCTTTTCATCAGTACATCCCATGCACGGGCAACGCGGTCAGGGTTCCAGCCAAGCTCGGTAGGAATCTCTGAAAAACCATATCCCGGAATAGCTGGTATAATGACATCAAAGGCATCACTTGCTTTTCCTCCGTATTGAACAGGATCTGTTAATGGACCTATTGTATTGATAAACTCCAGTGGAGAACCCGGCCAGCCATGGGTAAGGATCACAGGCATAGCATTTGGTTCCTTTGAACGTACATGGATGAACTGGATGTCAAGCCCGTCAATTTTTGTTACAAATTGGGGAAGTGAATTCAGCTTATCTTCCACTTTTCTCCAGTCGTATCCGTTGCCCCAATAGGTGATCAGCTCTTTTAACTGTTCAAGCTGAATGCCCTGGGAAGCATCTTTCACTGTTTCCTTATCCGGGAATCGGGTTTCGGAAATCCTTTTTTTAAGATCATCCAGCTGAGATTGCGGGATACTGATGTGAAAAGGCCGGATACTGGTATCATTTTTTGATGATAGAGTAGCAGTCTCAATTTTTTGCGCTTTAAAAATAGCAGGCGTACCTAAGATAAAAATTGCTGCTAACAGGATTGTTGAAATTGTTGTTTTCATTGTTTTGCTGTATTAGATTTTAAATCTGTTTTTTCTTTTTTGATGAGACAAAATTATACCCTGAGATACGCCTGGGAAACGAGTAATGTGTTCAAATAGCCATATTTCACAGCGAAACAGACATTTCAGATCGTGAACAGGAAAAAGTTATCAATAGGGAGACAGAGGAGAAGTGTTGCTACGGAAAAAGGGAGAGTTGCCGGCCTAAAAAAAGATAAAAAATAAGCTCTGTTTTACTATAACGGAGCTTATTTTGTTGATGCATTTTTGGAAATTATCCGTGGGCTTCTACAGATACATCATTCCATTCTTCCCAAACCTTTAGGCGCTGTTCGTAATTCTGTTTTACAAATGGAAGCGCTACTTTTCCGAGTAATAAACGCAGTGGAGGATTTTCAGTTTCTGCTAACTTTATCAAGGCCGGTGCTGTCGCTTCAACGCTTCCGAAAGATGTTTCGGATTCCGAGAACGCTTTTTTAACGTTGTCGTAAACCGGATTACTTTGTGTATTAATTCCTGTATGCCAGATATTGGAAGCGTAGCCATTAGGTTCTACCAAAGTTACATTAATTCCAAAGCCTTTTACTTCTGTTGCTAAAGTTTCGCTTAATCCTTCCAGTGCAAACTTAGATGCATTATAAAGTCCCATGGTTGGTAAAGTAGCCAATCCTAAAATAGAAGAAACCTGAATGATATGACCACTTTTCTGATCTCTCATAATGGGAAGCACCGCCTGTGTAAGCCATAAAGTTCCAAAGAAATTCGTTTCAAACTGTGCTCTTGCTTCCTGTTCGTTGGTTTCTTCCACCGCACCTGTTAGTGCATATCCTGCATTATTAATCAGAATATCAATGCTGCCGAAGTGTTGGTGTACTTTCTGAACTACTGATAATGATTCCTCTCTTTTATCTACATCTAAGGTTAAAGGCAATACGGAATCTCCATATTTTTCTTTTAAATCATCAAGCGTTTCTACATTTCTGGCTGTTGCAGCCACTTTGTATCCTTTGGCTAAAAAGGCTTCTGCCCATGCTTTTCCGAAACCTTTTGATGCACCTGTAATTAAAACTGTTTTTGACATTGTTCTGTTTTTTAAATTGTTATGATTATATTTTTTAAAAGAATTATTTCATACATAAATGACCGATCGGTCATATTTTGAATAAAAAAAATTACACCGTATTTTCTTCAATCATTTTTTTAAGATTTTTGACGATAGTTATCATTTTATCGTTATTACCAGCCATTCTTGACATTAAGTGTCCACCTTCAAGCATGGCAAACAAAACTGTTGCAAAACCTTCCGCATCCCATTCCGCTCTGAATTCTTTATTGGAAATTCCTTTTTCTAAAATACCGGAAATTAATTTTTCTCCCTGTTTTATTCCATTGTTTACCTTTCCTTTAACGACTGGATTGGTATCATCAGCTTCTGTTCCAAAGTTTAGCAGGGGACACCCGCCAACTACAGGCGGATGATTGGGATCACTAAAAAAATCAATATAGGCGAATAACTGTTCTCTGGAAGTTTTAAATCTGCTTAAAGTTTTTTGAAGTTGATCAGTCAGCATTTGCATATTATGCTCAACAGCAGCACAGGCAAGTACTTCCTTATTTTCAAAATGAACGTACATACTGCCTTTAGACAACTTGGTGGCCTCCATAATATCACTCATAGAAGTAGCTGCAATCCCTTTTGTATTAAAAATAGGTGCTGCTTTTTCTATAATGAACTGTCTGGTTTCCTCCCCTTTTGCCATAATAATAGTAGATAATGATGCAAATATATGACCGATTGGTCATAAAAGCAAATTTTCTTTGATTTAATTCTGAAAAAATTATCAGTTAATAACAATAAAACAGCCAGAACCTCTATGATAAGACATTTTGTTTCTATTTATCATACATTTATCTTTACTATTTGTTTTTAACTTGAAATAAGGTATACAAGGTTAAAATCTTATTCTGTTTTACTGATGATACAACAGAATAAGATTAACAATTAAAGCTGATAGCTGATCCCTAAATTAATTATACCTTTATATCCAAATCCTAATTCTGCAAACCCTGCAATTTTTCCACCTATTCTTACACCTGCTCCTATCACCTGAAAGTTGAAAGAACTGCTTTTGGAAGATACACTTTGAACATCTGACTGATTAGGACTAAGTTTTTCATTTGAAAAAGTATATCCTAAACCAACCCCTGAATACATTCTGAACTTGGGTTTCGAGATATAGGAATAAGTACTATTGACAGCCAGTGTATATATATCATTCTTCTGGCTCGCTACAGTAAGGTTTTGTTTATTAACAGAAGCTGTATATCTTTCATAAACAAGATCTGTACCGATGGTCCAATTATCTTTAACTGCATAATTGTAACCAATAAAAAGAGCTCCGGAATGTTTTTCATCAGTAGTTTTCGTTTCACTAAATGGTGCTATGATAATATCTGTGAAGACTTTGCCGATTTCGTTGGAAGAAAGAACACCATAACCTGCCTTGATCTCTGAAGTGCCTTTTTGCTGGGCATTGAGCAGAACTACATTAGAAATTAAAAAGCAAATTAGAGTTTTGTTTAGATTGTTTGTCATAAAGTTATTACTTAAATATTTTGATGTTTTTTTGTTGATTGTTTTGGAAAATGATGTTTACGATATACATTCCTTTCTGATACTGTGAAAAATTTATCTTATGATCAGCGATTTCCGTACCTGAGATGCTGGAAACCCTTATTCCTTCACTATTGTAAATGATTATTTCTTTTACCTTTTCCTTACTTATGATATAGGCAACATCTTTCACAGGATTAGGATAAAATATAAGTTCAGGCTGTCTGCCAATATCCATAATTCCTAAAGACCCAATAGTAATTGTTTTGCTGAAAGTTTCTGCACAGGAGTTTTTGCTGACCGTAAGTGAGACTGTATAAGTTCCCGAGGCAGTATATTGATGAACAGGATTCAATGAAGAATCGGTGATGCCATCGCCAAAGTTCCATGATACAGATGTGTAATTGGCGGAATGATTGGTGAAATTTACAGTTGTTCCGTTAATTCCTGCTGTAAAATCTGAATGAAGGTGAAACGTATTACTATTCCATTGTGGCGGATTATTAAAAAAAACAAGATCTGCAATATTCTGAAAGTTTTCGGCTGTGTTTTGAGGTATTCCGTTATAAAAAGTGGATGGAAATACATGATCCTGAAAAATTGCAGAATACATAGTGGCTGCCACAAGATAACTTCCTTTAGGTCCAGGATGAATATCGTTATAAGATCCGTGAAGAGCCAGATCCTGGGAAGAATTGTAGTAATGTCTTGCAGATTCTCCGGCAGGAACCATTTCCACCTGCATCAGGTTAGACATCTTCGTAATGGAATCCTTAATTTTTTTCTGAAAAGCAAAATAGGTGTTGTATTCATTGGCAGATGGAACTCCATAGGGAATTTCATACAGAAAAATCTTAGAGCAAGGACTGTATTTTCGGATAGAATCCCTGATTTTACGGCCGCGTTCAGCAGTAACACTAACCGGAAAAGAATGGCCGGCAGATTCAGCAGTTCCGGGCTGCATGATCACATATTTATAGTTTTTAGATCTTATCTTTTGATACAATGAAGCATCATCTACATGATTCACAAATCCGGTTCCTCCGGGAGTATGTGTTGTTACAGATAGATTTTTCCCTTTTGAAGCCGCTATATTTTTAAAAATTTCAGGCATGTCATTAAAATAGGTGACGCTGTTTCCTATAAACAGAACCTCATCAGACTGGCAGAATGATAACACTGAAAAACCAGTACATATAAGAAAGAGTAGTTTTTTTATCATAGAGTATTTTTTTGAGAGTTATTTAAAAAAGGTACCTGCAGAAAACCACTTATCATGCAGGTACACAACACAAACGATGATTAAAAATGTTTTTTATCAATATAGAGCTATATACTTTTCTTTATCCGTTTTTTAATTATTAAACCTTTTAAAAGTACCTGCAGGAAACCCAATCTATACTGCAGGTACTGCATTAAAAGGTGTTTAAAATGAAAATGTTAGTTTATTTACTTTGTTAGAGATTTTGATTTACTATGAGTTAATGACTGGGTTTATTTTTTTTAATTGACTTAGAAAAGTACCTGCAGGCATCACGTATAACCTACAGGTACACGGTACACTAATTATTACAACTATTTCTTGATTAGTTTTGTATGATAAGTCGCCTTATCATCTTTTATCGTGATCACATACACTCCTTTGATCAATGAGGCAACACTGATTCTTTTTCCGTCCGGTTTTCCTTCCTGAACAAGTCTTCCGTCTGCACTGTAAATTTTGTAATCAGCTTTACCTTTCAGATTTTTTACCTCTACAAATGTATCCGCAGGATTAGGGTAGATTTCAAGATCAGAAGATGACTGAACGGACTCCTTAACTCCTAGTGCTGCATTGATCTTTACAGAAAAATCCCATACCGAACCATGAGAGATAATATCACCATTGGCATCTACGAAAGGACTTGCACATGCATCAGCTGAAGCATTGAAAAATCCGCTGGCTACTCTCATTCTTAATGTTTTGTCACCATTGTAAGCATTGGCCGGAACTGCAAATGCAAAACTTCCCTGATGTCTTTTATTGGCATCAGGAGCTGCGCCGTTAATCCCAATTCTTTCTGAAGCTTCAAATACTCCGTTTCTGTTGTAATCAATCCATGCCTGTACCCAATCCTGATAGTTTCCTCCAGCACGGTTAGCATACACAATATAGTTCATATTATATTGCGCACCCTGAGTAAGCTGAATCAGTTTGGCAGGGTCTTCCGAATAATCTTTATAAGCGTGCTGAACGGTTGTCCCATTTCCAGCTAAATCCACATTGGCTAAAGTCACTCTTAATATTCCACTGAAATATGGACTGATTGTAGTGTTTCCTCCTGTAGTCATCAGGCAGTAATCATATCCGGTGCGCAATCCTTTTGTTTTAAAATTATACACAGGAGAAAATGCTCCGGGAACATTATTAATCACAGTGGCTACACGAACTTCATAAGAAGTTTCATCTTCAAGATTATTTAATAGCACAGAACTAACCAGGCTGGCAGCATTGGACCAGTTTGCTGTTCCTGCTTTCCTGTAATTCACGGAATAGGTTGCTCCCGGTACATGGTTCCATGAAACAGTTGCTGAGGTTTTTAATATATCATTATCGAACGCGGTAAGTCCCGTTGGTGGATTATTTAAAGAAGCGGGAGCATTTCCTACGGTCAGTGTAGGAGAAACGGCATAAAATATATTTCCTACTGCTGAAATTCGCAGTTTAATATTTCCCTGAAGCGCAGCAGGCATCTGTATTTCAAAACTTCCGTCATTAGGCGTTGAAGCCACCAGTTCTGTCCATGCTGATCCGTTAACCAGATCGGTTGTATATTCAATCTTTACATTGGCAGCATTATAGGGAGCAAGGTTGGTATTGGCAACATCCCAGGAAATGGTATTGGAAGCATTATTATACAACGTAGTAGAAGGAGTTAATCCTTTGAATTTGAAAGGTCCGTCATTTCCAACGGTTACTGTATTTTCTGCAGAAATCGTTAAAGGTCTGTTCGGGTTATTATCACGTACTGTTACCGCGTAATGTAATACTCTGGGAATGTATGAAACTGTTTCCCATGTGTCTTTATTCGTCAGTTTACCACTCATTACAACAGGCAGGCTAGGGAAATATCTTCTTCCCGAAGCCACTGCAGGAAAAGAACGGGTAAGTGAACCTTCAGGATTGAATCCCCAGCCGCTGTCTCCTGAGATTGAGCTTGTAGAGCCTACGCTGTCATACTGTTCCCAGTTATAGGTAAACTGATCCCCGTTGGCATCTACTGCATTGGCATCCAGGTAATAGGCTGTACCTTTGGGAATAGTATAGGAAATCAGCGGGGTAATAGCTGGTGCATTATTGGCAATATTTTCAGCTACGCCGCACCCAACTTTACCTTCAAGGTTGTTAAGGATTTGATTGATGGACGAATAGTGGAAATAGGCATCACTGTTCATCTGAACATTATTGGCTGTGATCCCTGCATAGGCCATAATGGTTGTTCCTCCTCCCGGTTCTATATTGACATCTGAGCTTTCAGTAACTGTAGAAAAAGTGTGGTTACCTCCAAGCTGATGTCCCATTTCATGAGCTACATAATCAATATCAAAGGTGTCTCCCACAGGATTCTGATTTTGTGTAAACGCAGAACCTTTACCTAACGGTTCTGCTGCGGTAGGGTTGGTACATATACATCCTATGCATCCTGCATTTCCATTTCCTCCGGCGGCATTAAAGACATGTCCTATATCATAATTGGCATTGCCTACCTGAGCAGTTAAGGTTTGTTGAAGCTGCCCGTTCAAATCATTGGTGTATGGATCATTGGCCGGATTGGCATAGATGATATTGGGGAAATTCTGTATGGTAAGATGGATTGCAAATTCTTTTTCAAAAACACCATTGACACGAGTCATAGTAGCATTCATCTGGGCTACAGCTCCTGCCATCCCTCCGAAATGAGTAGTATATTCACCCGTTGCAGACAAGGCAAGCCTGTAGGTTCTGTATCTTGAGGCAGCAGGTCTTCCGGTAATGTTGATTCCGGCAAGTTTATTTTTTCCGGAATTTTTTAAAGATTTGATGTCCAGTTCCTTTTTGCCTTCCATACTGCAGCTAAAGCCATGCTCAGACTCTGTTCTTTCGGTTTTATAGAATACTCCATAGGTTTTTTTATCTGTTGTGACAGGTTCTATAAACTGGAAGATACCGTCTTTAATAATCATTGACTGTATTTCTGTAGGGGATGTACTGAATCTTACATATTTGGAGGGGTCATCAATTCCCACTCCTACATAAGATCCTAATCCATATTTTTCAGCCAAGGATTTTTCCATCACAGGATTGCTGTACACCGCAAACTTTTCTATGGTTCCTTCTGCCGTTGGTAATTGAATCGTTACTGCTCTTGCATTGGCGCCGGTTTCCTCAGCGTTTTTTAATAACTGTATCAACGCATTGATATCTGTTTTGTAAGCATACTTGATTTTTACCTCTCTCCTGATTTCAGACACTTTCTGGGAAGAGGGTTCCCATCTTTGGGCGTTGGAAAGACAGAAACCTGAAATCAAAAATAATGATAATAGAGTTTTTCTCATTTTAAAAATTAGGTATTTAAATAGTGGTATTGTGAAGAATGAATATAATATTCGGGTATTCAAAAGTAATTGCTAATTTTGTATTATAAACAATGTAATATTGCGATTTTTGCACGTAGTGTATGTAATACGTATGTATTTTTTGTTATATAGTAATAGTGTAGTATAATATTGTATTTTAATTCTGATCATATTATGATGAAAAAACTGACTGTTTTATTCTTTTTTATTTCTTCCTTTTTCTATTCACAACATACAGAAGAAGAATTAAAGAATGTGCTGTTTGATATCGAATTTTCTACTGCCGGATCAAAGGAAATTGAGAAGATTGACAGTCTTATTAAGGTGTGTAAGAAAAATTCTTATAATGATTGTGTTGCATTAGGGTATCTTAAAATAGGTAATATTTATTACAGAGATAATGATACGAAGAGGGCTCTTTATTATATCAATAAAGTAGAAAAAGACCATCTCATCAATTCAGATACTGATTTTGAGGTGCTATTTTACCTCCGCGTACAAAAAGCTGCTCTATACCAGAAATTAGGTGAAAGAGTTACTGCCTTAAAACAATTGGATGAAATTTGTGATGAGGTAATGAAATCAGATAATGCTTATTTTAATTATATTATGAATTTACAATACGCAGGTATAAATTATGATTTAAATAAAAAAGAAGAAACCTTAAAATATTATAAAAAAGCTTACAAATATTCTAAAATTTATAGAGAAAACAAAGGTAATCGCTATCGTGTCGATAAAAATAGATTAAACAATAGTTACACAATTTCTGCGGATTTGGCTGGGATATATCTTGAATTAAATAAGCCAGATTCTGCAAAAGTATATATTGATGAAGCTATTCAAAACGAAAAAAAGATCAATGAGATTTCCATGAGATTTGTTACTTCATTGAATGCCGGAAAGTATTTCAAAGCGGTTAAAAATGTTAAAAAAGCTCAATATTATTTGTGGATTTGCAAAAGTATTGTGGAGAATTACTATAAAATTGATAATTATCAAATGCAAGTTGCAGAGGAGCTTAAGGGGTTATATGAAAGTATTGGTCAAAAAGACAGCATCGGTTATTATTCTAACTGGCTTCTGCAAATAGAATCTTCTAACATTTCACAAAATAGAGCTTTAAATGACGCCATAGATAGGCAAAATGAAATAGAAAAAAATAACATTAAGAAAGAAGCGAAAAGCCTTTTTTTAATCCTATCGTTGAGTATTGCCGCATGTCTTCTTTTTATATTTCTTTTCCTGTATTATTATAGAAAGCACAAAAGTAAAAATCTGGATAAAATTGATATCCCACATCAGCCATCTGTAGATGAAAGTGCTTTTA
>NZ_JAJFZH010000004.1:0-154425 GCF_020733145.1 Chryseobacterium sp. X308 | reverse complement strand
CAGATAGATTTTGAAGAAAGTAGGGTAAAAATCAAAGACGTTCACCCTACGCAAGCTAACTCAAGGTCGCTTTTATAAATATAAATGTATAAAAAATATTTGGAAGTTAACACAGAATCTAAAGCCAATTTTATTTCGGTTGTTCACATCGGGCTAAAGCCCGATGCTATTGATGATTTAAATCTTTTATAATCAAGGATTTTTAACCACCTCAATATTATCCTTTTTATAATTGTATTTGATATAACTTCCTAAAGCGGTTGATAAAACAGAAAATTCTTCAAGCGATGTAAGTGGAGCATACAATTTAAAAGTACAAATATCTGTTGCAGAAATAAAAGGATTGGTTACTAAATGGCTGTGGGTAGACATTGTTACCGTTCCTCCATTTTCTAAGGCTGTAGAGGTTGGAATAAGTCTTGAGTGAAATTTTTTATGGGAAATAATATTCCCTTTTTTATCCGAAACAAAAAGATAATCATTTCCGAAAGGAATTATACCGGACTGTGCAGTACCAGGTATCAAATACACCTTATAGTTTTCATTAAACGGAATAATAACCATATTAAGACTATATCCCTGCGGTACTGTTACCGCATATTTTGGATCGGATAACTGCGGAATAATGGCAGAACGGATATTTTTTAAAATACTTTCAGTTTCATTAAGTCCTCTTTCTTTAAAATTTTCTTTGACAGGCTTTGTCTGGTTATTTTTGAAAGACAGTTCTGCAATAATCATATTACCTGCTTTATTAAGAAAGGAGGTTTTGATGGTATCGTTTTTCTGGTATGTGATATAGCTTCCTGTATTTTCAGCAAGTCTTTTATTGCTGCCTACAAGATCTCCCGCATGCCATGATGCATTTTCGTAAGAATAGAGTAGGTTTCCTTCAGTTTTGATAGAATCCAGTTTTTGTTTCAGTTCTTTATCCGAAAGGGTAAGGTTTTGTGCAGAAAGAATGATGAACACAAAAAAGAAGAGAAATCCGATAATTTGTTTCATAGGTTATTTTTTTTGCCAAAATACAAAATTCAATAGGAACGGGCTTTAGCCCGTTTAAAAATAATTGTCATTCAATTGGCTTTAGCCGAAAACTTAATTTTAGGTTTCGGTAAAGCCAATTTTATTCCTATCGATCCTGACGCTATTGATGATTTAATTGTTTAATCATAACGAAGAATTAATTATTCGCAGAGAAGAAACTTCCCGCATCCTTCTTCCTTCTTCCAGCCTTTTTATTTAAAAATCTTCTGAATCACATTTCCAATCTCCACAAAATCTCCGTGATTTCCTACAGAACGTATTTCCGGGCTGTTTTTGTCATACTCCGAGAAAGGGAAAATCAGAAGGTAATTATTGTCTTTCAGATTCCTGTTCAGCAGTTCAGGGATCAGTCTCATTCTTGGAATATATGACTTCATACCGCGCTTGGCCATCAGAATAATCAAGGCTTCATCATCTTTCAGCTGTGCGGCGGTTCTTTCACCATCCTGCCATGTGCTCATGATAATAAATTCAGCTTCTATATTGGCTTTCTTTATGATTTTCTGAAGAATATCAATAATGTTTTCAGGAGCATAAAAAACAACTGTAGCTCCGGAATTTCTGGCAATGTTCCATACTCTCAGCAATGCATGGAAGAATCCCGCTTCCTGATGAGCATTCTCGGGAATCATCACCGCATATTTCTTAATGGTGGAAAGCGGTTGTGCAGCATGGTAAACCAGTACATTCACATCATCATTCTGAAGATAACCGTTATAAAGATTATATACAAAAGAAGGGGAGAATCCTTTTTCGTCTTCCAATCCGATGATAAGATCTGTAATTTTCTGTTCTTTAATCACATTATTGACCCCGTTGATGACATCATTGTCATATCTTTTTAAAGCCTGCAATTTTACATCTGCCGCTGCGGCTGCATCTGCTGCCTGGTGAAGAAGTTTCTCCGCATTCTTTACCGAAGATTCATTTTTGTCTTCGTTGATGACATTCAAAGCAAAAAGATCTTCCGTATTGGAATGTGCTTTGATCAGAATTCCCAGATTCACCATTCTCTCAACAGTGGCTTCGTGGTTGATGGCTAAGAGAATATTTTCTTCTTCGTGGGTATTTCCGGAAACAGTATCTTCGTTATCACTCTCAGCAATTTTCTGAGCGCTCGCCATGGAAATAAATGAAGAGATGGTACATGAAATCAGGATAAGGAGAATACTTCCGTTCAGTACGTGTTCGTTTAATAATCTTACAGGTTCTCCGGTTTCGGTTTCAGAAAGGATGATGTTATATCCAACCATTACGGAAGCCAGTGTTGCTGCTGCCGAAGCAGAGCTTAATCCGAAGATCAGTTTTCCTTCCTCTTTGGTCAGCCTGAATGTTTTCTGAGTGGCAACCGCGGAAAGGTATTTTCCTCCGATAGAGGCAACCAGCATAATTCCGGCAACTTCCAGGGTTTCCCAGCTTTTAAAGAAAACTTTAAAATCAATCAGCATTCCTACACTGATCAAAAAGAACGGGATAAATATGGCATTTCCTACAAACTCAACCCTGTTCATCAAAGAAGAAGTGTGAGGGATAAGTCTGTTTAACGCCAGTCCGGCAAAGAATGCTCCGATGATAGCTTCTACACCAGCCAGTTCAGCCAGCATAGCAGCCAGATAAATCATAACCAGTACAAAAATATACTGCGAAATTTTATCATCCACTCTTTTGAAAAACCATCGTCCTATAATAGGGAATACAATAAGTACAATGAGGGCAAAAACGACAAAAGAGACCGATAATTTAACCCAGAATTCTGTTCCCACATCACCTTGAGACATTCCCACAATCACAGCAAGTACCAATAAAGCAAGAATATCTGTGATCATCGTACCACCAACGGTGATGTTAACTGCTTTGTTTTTCGCAATTCCCAACTTACTCACCAATGGATAAGCGATAAGCGTGTGAGATGAAAAAAGACTGGCAAACAGAATGGAAGTCAGCATAGAGAAGTGTAAAATATAATATCCTCCCAGATATCCCAGTACAAAAGGAACTGTAAAGGTATAGATACCAAAGGTGAGACTTTTCCATTTATTCTTCTTAAAATCCCCCATGTCGATCTCAAGACCTGCCAGAAACATAATGTATAGAAGCCCGGTGGTTCCGGTTACTACAATACTGCTGTCCCTGGATAATACATTGAATCCGTTCGGACCAATAATCGCTCCGGCAATGATAAGTCCCAGGAGATGAGGGACTTTAATTTTATTAAGCAGTAATGGGGCTGCAAGGATGATGACCAGTACCAACAGGAACTTCAGTACCGGATCTTCTATAGGAAGGCTCAGGTTGTGTATACTCAGTAAAATCATAAGTGTTTATTTTGTGGAACGAACTAATTCAACAGAGAACTTGGCGGTACAGCCATCAGAGGTAATGGTTCTGGTTCCTTTGATCTTGTTGTCCGAAATATCATTAAGAAGAACACTCATTTCTACATTCTTTTTGGCTGTAGAATCGGTTTTGAAAGACAGTCTGATCTCATTGTTTTCAAACTTGCCTGTGTAAAGCCTTACCAGATTATTGTTGTTGATGATTTTGGTAATAGGCTGGGTAGAATCATTATCAAACTCCCAGATATCGGTACGCTGGTCACCTACTGCATACTCGCTGCAGTTGGATTCTGTACAGATTACTTTACCGTTCCATGGTCCGGAAATTTCCGCAGGCCATGCAGCGGTGATCACTACAGAATCTTTTTTCGCAAAAATACTGTCTCTCATTTTCAGCAGAGACTGATATTCGGATTCTTTTTTTGCGAATACTTTTTCTTTTTCTAATAATTGTTTTTCCCTGTCTGTCAGGTTCTTTTCCTTCTCTTTGTAATCACAGCTTACCAATAGAAAAGAGGCAGCCAGCAATAAAAAAAATGTGTTTTTCAGCATATTGTATCGGTTGGAGTATACAATATAAGAAAAAATGAAGGAAATAGAAAATCCCCATATAACGGATCTGCTTTTAATTCTATTTAATAAATTAAAAAGCAACGGAATAGGTGGGTTGAAATAATGAATATTATTTTCTGATTTACGACTCGATTCTCTGTTTTTTAAACATAGCCGGATTGTAATTGATCACAAAAACCCCAACAATAATAAGTATGGCAGCAATGATGAATTTGGCAGAAATTTTTTCGTCAAGAATCAGCCAGCTTAAAAAAATGGAAATTACCGTATTGATGTAAGCCAATATAGATACCTGAACCGGAGAAACTTTGGTCAATGCATAATGGAAAGCAAAAAATGCTGCTACAGAGCCGAAGCACGATAAATAAAGCATCGCAGAAATACTTTTCAGACTCCAGTTTCCGAAATTATAATCTTCTGAAAAAAGGAAGGCAAAAATAATCTGGATAATTCCCGCAAAGGCAAACTGGTAAAAGAGGTTCAGTGAGATATTCCCGCTTTGAATGTTCAGTTTTTTGGTGAAAATAGTTCCTGAAGCCCATCCTGCAATGGCAATAAATAGAAATAATATACCAAGCGCATAATCCGGGTTCTTTAAATCATTGATACCATCCCAGAAAATAAAAAGAATGCCGCTGAAACACAGAACAACTCCTGTAAAAGCCCGCCAGCTGAATTTCTGCAGACCTAAAGCCATACTTCCGAAAAACACCAGGATAGGAGAGCAGGCACTTATCAGTGAAGTAAGGCTGCTGGTGACTTCCTCTTCCGCCACTGTAGTCATTCCGTTTGCAATCACAAGCATTAATAAAGAGAAGATAAACTGGTATTTCAGGCTTGTCCAGCCTATCCATTTGAATTCTTTTCTATAGGTAAGAATAAGGAACATGATAATTGCTGCAAGAAATTGACGTATTCCTGCGACAAACCAGGCGGGTATTGTTTCTACCGCAACCCTTATCGATAAAAACGTAGTACCCCAGACAATAGCAACGGTACATACAGCCAGTGTAAGTTTATAATCTTTCAATTTAATGTGGTGTAACAACAAATATATCTATTTTCCCAGGAATTGTTATGGATACAGATGTTGTAATTTATAGGAGTACAGATGAAAAATCTGAGCCAAAAAGATCTTTATTTATTCTTTACATTTTAAATGGAAGATCTATTGAAAGATTAAATTATTTTAGGAATTATAATCATAAATCGTTTCCCGGATTTTTTGTAGTTATTCCTCTTTACATTTTTATTTTTTATCTTTGAACATCTAATAAAATTGAAGATGGTAGGAATTATTATGGGCAGTCAGAGTGATCTGCCGATTATGGAACAGGCTGCAAATTTTCTTAAAAGCCTCGATATCCCTTATGAGTTAACAGTAGTTTCAGCGCACAGAACACCGGAAAGAATGTTTGATTATGCAAAAACTGCTCAGGAAAGAGGTCTGAAGGTAATTGTAGCTGGAGCAGGAGGAGCAGCACATCTTCCGGGAATGGTGGCAAGCTGTACTACACTTCCGGTAATCGGGGTTCCTATTTTGTCCAGTAATTCTATAGACGGATGGGATTCTGTTTTATCTATCCTTCAGATGCCCGGTGGGATTCCGGTAGCTACCGTAGCTTTAAACGGAGCTTTGAATGCCGGGATTTTAGCTGCAAAAATTTTAGGAAGCGGTAATGAAGAAGTCGCTGCAAAACTTCAGAAATATCAGGATTCTTTAAAAGATAAAGTACTGGGAACGGTAGATGATATCAAAGCCCAGCACCCAAATCATTTTGACCAATAATTTATTTCAACTCAAAATAGAAGCCTCACTTTTCAGCGAGGCTTTTTTACTTTATTTTTTAATGAATTTTGAAGAGATGGTCTGATCTTTCAAAATGAGCTGTAAAATATAATTTCCTTTCGGTAATGATCCTACATTGATCATTTCTTTATTAGGATTTCCTTCCAGTACAAGTCTTCCACTTGCATCAAAAATTCTGTACTTTTTAATATCACTTAGTCCTTCAATATGAATATCCTCCACAGCGGGATTAGGATATAATGAAAGTTTTTTATTAAGCTTTACATCTGATGAAGACAGTAAACAGTTTCCTACTGTATCACCCGACATCGTCCAACCTTTACTGATGAGAATATTCCTTTTATCTACTGCATTGGAAGCATAAGTCAAAGGGGTTACAATATCTAAATCAACATTATTGGCAGTATCAGGATTATCTGCCCATGCTGCAAGTGTTTTACTGAAATTTTCACAATCTATTCCTGTCTGCATCAAAGCCTGGGCTCCATTATTAACGCTGGCAAGATTCCAGCTTGCAAGGGAATGATTAAAGTTGGGTGTTTCCTTAAGAATCTGGTCTATTCTGGTAACCTTGGTCATATCCCAGTTTTCAAGGGAATGACTATAGGCCGTGCAGCCATGAATAGCATGGGCCATATTGGTGATTTTAGAAGTGTTCCAATGGTTTAAAGATTGGTTAAAGGCAGAATCAAAATGGAACATAAAACGAATATCTTCAAGGCTTGAGGTATCCCAGTTATCCATTGGTTGATTATAGTTTGGGCAAAGAGCAAACATCCATTTCATATCCGTTACGCTCGAAACGTTCCAGTTGTTTAATGTCTGGTTAAAATGTGCTCTTCCCGCAAACATAAAACTGAGATCAGTTGCAGAGGACATGTCCCAAGTATTAAAATAAGGAGGATTGAACTGATCGGAAACTGAGCTGATAACGGTGTCAAAGATCAGGGCAAACATGAATCTGAAATGCTTAACCTTAGAAGTATCCCAGTTTTGCATGGAGCTTGCGCCTGTAAAGCTTTTTGTACCATAAAACATATAAGAAGCATCTTCAACATTACTTAGGTCGGGAATGTCTGTAGCCGTGATCTGAACAAGTTTACATTGGCTGAAGGCATTGTTCATCGATGTCCACACAATGTTTCCCCATTGTTCTATTTCCAGGATCTTATCAGCGCTTCCGTTAACCTGCCAGATCGGGAAAATCTGATCCGGAAGCTGAGTTTCCTGTACATCTCCGAATTTTATTTGTTGAAAAACGCCATTTCCGTTACTTACTTTTACTCTGTATTTGGCATCATTTTTTTCTGCGATCGACGTACCGAAGTCGATAAGAACCTGTTTTGTGGAGGTTACGTCGAGGAGGGAACCGTTGTGTTGTGGATATCCTACTTCTTCCCAATAGATATCATAGTTTTCACCAATTCCTGGAAACCATATCTGTTGGGAACTTGCCTGATAGGGAGCACTTACAGTAATTGGCTGTGTTATCGTGGAAGCGGGTTTCCAGATCGTGATAAATTCATTCTGGGCTTTTGCTATGAAAATCAGTATCAGAAAAAAGAGTGTTGAGATTTTTTTTGATAGCATATAGGGAAAATTATGGTTATTTTTTAATGAATTTTGAAGAAACCGTTTTTTCTTTCATGACAAGTTGTATCATATAATTTCCTTTTGGCAGAGTGCTTACATTGATGATATCATTATTAGGATTTCCTTCTTTTACAAGTCTTCCGCTGGCATCATAAATTTTATATGCCTTAATATCAGCTATTCCATCAATGTGAATATCATCCACTGCAGGGTTAGGATAAAGCAGAGGCTTTTTGTTCAGCTTTATATCCGATGAAGATAATAAGCAGCTTCCTGGAGTATCACCTACAAATGACCACCCTTTATTGATCAGAATATCTCTTTTGTCTGATACATTGGGGGCATATTTTAGTACTGTTAAGGAACCTAATGAGATATTGTTCGCTGTATTGGGGTTTTCTGCCCATCCCACGAGTGTTTTGCTGTAATTTTCACAATTAAGTCCTGACAGTGTTAAAGAGCCTGCACCATTAATAAGTGAAACCAAATTCCAGTTTCCTAATGGCTGATTATAATTCGTTGCACCATTCAGTATATCATCGATTCTCTTTACTTTGGTCATGTCCCAATTTTCTAAAGACTGATTAAAGGATGTACAGCCATGGAATATATGAGCCATATTGGTCACTTTTGAAGTGTTCCAGTTTAAAGGCTGATTGAAGACAGGAATCATGTGAAGCATAAAGTGCATATCTTCAAGGTTTGAGGTATCCCAGTTATCCAGACGTTGATTAAAACTTAAACACTGCCCGAACATCCAGCTCATATCGGTCACCTTGGAAACGTCCCAGCTATTAAGAGATTGGTTAAAAACTTTTCTGTTTCCAAACATATAGCTGAGGTTGGTAGCAGAAGACATATTCCAGCTGTCAAGATAAGGCGGGTTGAATTGCTCAGTCAGCCCGGCTGCTGGGGGCGTATCAAATAAAAGTGAAAACATAAAGCTGAAATTCTTAATTTTCGATGTATCCCAGTTTTGCATAGAACTGGCACCCTTAAAGCTGGTTGTGCCATAAAACATGAAAGAAGCATCCTCCACATTATTAAGATTGGGAGTATCGGTTGCCGTAAGCTCCATAAGCCTGCACAGACTAAAGGCACCGTTCATCGTAGTCCATGAAATATTACCCCATTGCTCTATTTCCAGTATCTTATCTGAACTTCCGTTGATCTGCCAGATAGGAATGATTTGCTCAGGACCAGGAAATAATTGAGCAGTTCCGAATTTTATCTGCCTGAACATTCCGTTACCATTCGTAACTTTCACCCTGTATTTGGCATCATTTTTTTCTGCGATTGATGTACCAAAGTCGATAAGAACCTGTTTTGTGGAAGTTACATCGAGGAGGGAGCCATTGTGCTGAGGATAGCCCACTTCCTCCCAATAAATATCATAATTATCGCCAATCCCGGGAAACCATATCTGTTGTGTGGTTGCCTGGTACGGAGCGTCTACATTTACCGCCGGTAATACAGTAGATGCCGGCTTCCAGATAGTGATAAATTCATTTTGTGCCTTTGCGAGAAATAGTAACAAAAGAAAAATGAGTGTTGGAATTTTCTTTAGAATCATGGTTATCGTTTTATGGGTATTAGTTGTTGTCTTGGGCTATTGTTTAATAAATAGAAAGGAGAGATCCTCTTATCCGCCAGAACTTGTTGCTGAACGGATATGGAATTTTGATCATGTTCCTATATGACTTTACCGGATGTATTTTTTGCGAAATGAAATGATAATATATGGAGAGAAAAAAGTGAAAGTTTTTGTGCATGTCATTAGTTTGTGAAATAAGCAATGCTAAAATAATAAAAACTTAATATATTTTCAACTTAAATGTAAAATTTATAGTATTTTATAAATTTTAATGAATTTATGTAAATAAAAAAACTCTCCGTTTTGGAGAGTTTGCTTTATTCCTGAATCATATTATCACGGGTGTTTTTCTGTACTGCGATGGCTCCGAAGAGAGCCAGTAAAAAGGCAAAGGCATAAAAACCTTTTTCACTTGGAAGGATGGTGGCATTCCAAAGTCCGATGGCCAGTAGTACAATCGATGATAATGTTGCAAACCAGCAGATTCCATAATAAATATCGGTTACCTGAATGTTTTCTAATCTGTCACGTACCGCTTTCTGTAACGAAACCACAGCAAATAAGCCATAAAGAAGGATGGTAAAATAATATCCTTTCTCATTCAGCAGCATTTCTGCTCTTGCAAGACCGACAATAAAGCCTATCATTCCTGCTCCCAACGCTACCCACGAAGCAGCCACAAATGCATTCGATACTCTTTGTTTTTTCATAGTTTAATGTTTTGTTTAAGAGGGCTAAGATATTCATTTTTTACAAATAGAGCTCTGACAGAGGAAAAATATAGGAAAAATACTGAGTAGAATGATGAAGTAGTTTTATCTTTCGGGCTCCCTTCGTCTAAGCTCAGGATTATAACCCGTTACTATTGAATAATATAAATCTATTCATCACTCATCATTTATCAATTATAATTCATCACCTTCTCCTAGCCCCGATAGCAGCGGTTACCCCGAAGCATGAGTGGGAGAGTTGGTGGGTAAGAGGCTGGGGCAGGTTGGAGCGAGGAGTATGAGCGGATAGCGGGAATCAGCTCATAAAAAAACTCCCCAAACCGGAGAGCTTTATTTTATTGAGTGATATATTCGTAAGTATACTGAACCGAAAGATTTCCGTCACTTCCTATTCCGGTAGCCTGAACAGGCAGTCCTGAACTATTATACTGTAGAGTATACGTAGTAGTTTCACTTGGATACCAATTTCCATCATTACCTTTATAGCTGTCTTTGTTTACGGTATAATTGTTTGCACTTAAGGTATTTGCTCCTCCCATCATGATTCTCAAGTATTTATTTGTATTGGTATGTGGGTTTAATTTACTGTCATAAGTAAATTCGCTTTTGGAAGTAAAGCTAAATGATCCTGGGGTTGTTGAGGTTTCCACTGAAACATTATTTCCATTATAAGTAAATGTTGATATTCCTGGATTTGAGCAATTTTCAGATTGGCAGAGAGTGGAAGAGGCAAGCTGGCCATTTGTATTATATGTATATTGATAAGATCTATTATACCCGGAATTGGTGTAAACAGCTTTGTTACTAAGAAGTTGATCACCTTTATAATAGAAATTTAAATAATATTCTAAAATATTTTTATCATTATAGTAATTTATTTTGGTCGGTTTTCCATCAATGTATTCAAAAGTGCTGGTTCTTCCTTTAGAATTCATTTTTACCAGTTGTCCCTGTTTGTCATATTCTAAGATTTCTACAACAGTTTCTGGTTTAGACGGATTATCATAATAAGTAGTGGTAACCTTACTCAATAATAATTTTGGCGTAGCTGTATTATCACTATCATCATTACTGCTGCAGCTGTTAAAGAAGATTACAGAGCCCGCGAGCCCCAGAAATAAGAATTTTTTCATGTTATTTTTTTAGTCGACAAAAATAAGAAATGCTTTATATGCTGTATAAAAAAATCCCACTATCTTACCAATAGCGGGATCATATCATGTTTTGTTAAGATCTTAGTATCTGTAGTATTCAGGTTTGAATGGCCCTTTTACGTCTACACCGATATACTCAGCCTGCTCAGGAGAAAGAGTTTCAAGCTCCACGCTTAATTTCTTAAGGTGTAAAGCAGCAACTTTTTCATCCAGGTGCTTAGGAAGCATGTATACTTCGTTTTTGTAAGCTGCAGCGTTATTCCATAGTTCGATCTGAGCTAACGTCTGGTTAGAGAAAGAGTTAGACATAACGAAGCTTGGGTGGCCAGTAGCACATCCTAAGTTAACCAATCTACCTTCTGCAAGGATGATTACTTCTTTTCCTTCGATTGTATAGATATCCACCTGAGGCTTCACTTCAGATTTAGTATGACCGTAGTTTTTGTTCAACCATGCCATATCGATTTCATTATCGAAGTGACCGATGTTACAAACGATCGCTTTATCTTTCATTTTAATGAAGTGTTCTCCTCTTACGATATTGAAGTTACCTGTTGTAGTGATGATGATATCAGCATTGTCTACCACAGTATCTAATCTTTTTACTTCGTAACCGTCCATAGCAGCCTGAAGTGCACAGATCGGGTCGATTTCCGTAACAGTAACGATAGAACCAGCTCCTCTGAATGAAGCAGCAGTACCTTTACCTACGTCACCGTATCCGCAAACTACCACTCTTTTTCCAGCTAACATTACGTCTGTAGCTCTTCTTACTGCATCTACAGCAGATTCTTTACATCCGTATTTGTTGTCGAATTTAGATTTAGTAACCGAATCATTTACGTTGATGGCAGGTATTACTAAAGTTCCGTTCTTCATTCTTTCGTAAAGTCTGTGAACACCTGTAGTGGTTTCTTCAGAAAGGCCTTTGATATCTTTTGTGAACTCAGGGTATTTATCAAAAACCATGTTTGTTAAATCTCCACCATCATCCAGGATCATGTTTAATGGCTTTCTGTCTTCACCGAAGAATAAAGTCTGCTCAATACACCAGTCAAATTCCTCTTCATTTAATCCTTTCCACGCATACACCGGAATTCCAGCAGCAGCAATAGCAGCAGCAGCGTGATCCTGTGTGGAGAAAATATTACAAGATGACCATGTAACTTCAGCTCCTAAAGCTACAAGAGTCTCGATAAGCACAGCCGTTTGGATAGTCATGTGAAGACATCCTGCGATTCTTGCTCCTTTCAGCGGCTGAGATGGTCCGTATTCTTCACGGATAGCCATCAAACCTGGCATTTCTGCTTCTGCAAGGGTAATTTCTTTTCTACCCCATTCTGCAAGGGATATATCCTTAACTTTATAAGGAACGTATTGTGTTGTAGTACTCATATGTAATGAATAGTTTTAAAATTCAATTGATAACGAAAGGCAAAATTACGATTTATAATTAAGATATAAAAACGGCAAACCAAGTTCAGTTTTATGAGATTAAACATGGATTAATATTATTTAGTCTTAATATAAATAACTAATTTTATCTGATAAACAAATATATTATGAAGCAAACCCATACAGAAAAGAAAATCAAACCTGTTGCTCCCAAAGTACAGGAACTGATCAATGCTTCAAAAAGTGTAATTCTTGCTACTGTTGATGCCGAAGGGAATCCAAATTCAAGCTATGCACCTTTTGTACAGGTTGATCAGACATTCTATATTCTGGTATCTTTCATGGCAAAACATACTAAAAACCTTGCTGACGGAAGAAAAACATCCATTATGTTTATTGAAGACGAATCGGCAACCAAGCAGATCTATGCCCGCGAACGTTTAACACTTGAAGCCGCTGCTTCTCAGATTGAAAGAGATTCTGAAGTATGGAATGCTGTTGTTGGGAAACTTAGAGAAACTCACGGCAAAGTAGTAGAGGTAATTTCCGAAATGGGAGATTTTATTTTAATTGCATTGCAGCCTCTAAAAGGATCTTATGTAAATGGTTTCGGAAGTGCGTATTTTGTAAATTCGAAACTTGACATTGTAGAGCACAGAAATGATGCGAATCATCAGTCTAAATAATTAAGCTGGAAGCTGGTAGAAGGATGCCGGAAGTTATAAAGATTAAGGAAACAAAGAGTTTGTTTTTTCCTCAACGTAAAATTATTTTTATGACGAATAGTAACTTCCAGCTCCCATCTTCCTTGCCTCATTCCATTTTCCTCAACGGATTCTTCGTTCTGAAAATTATTTTTACGATGAATAGTAACTTCCATCTTCCAGCTCCCATCTTCCTTGCCTCATTCCATTTTCCTCAACGGATTCTTCGTTCTGAAAATTATTTTTATGACAAATAGTAACTTCCATCCTCCAGCTCCCATCTTCCTTGCCTTATCCCTTTTTCATCAACAATTTCTTTTATCCGACCTGCAAATTCTTTTTACGATGAATAGTAACCTCCATCTTCCAGCTCCCAGCTTCCTTTCCTTATCCCTTTTCATCAACAATTTCTTTTATCCGACCTGCAAATTCTTTTTACGACGAATAGTAACTTCCATCTTCCAGCATCCATCTTCCTTTCCTTATCCCTTTTCATCAACCATTTCTTTTATCCGACCTGCAAATTATTTTTACGATGAATAGTAACTTCCATCTTCCAGCGTCCATCTTCCATTCCTTTCAACTTCCGCATCTTTTCACTACTTTTGTCCAATAAAAAAAGAATGCCCCTCTACAGAGATTTTTCAGATGACAATGCCACCATTCTGGTTTGGAAGTATGATGAAAGTGAAGAACTTGATATCAATGAACTTCTTGAACCGGAAAATGCGGAAAAAGTAAAAGATTATCATCCTAAAAAATTGCTGGAAGTTCTGATGGTGCGCAAGCTTCTGAAAGGATTAAAACCCAATTCTAAAATTTTATATAAAGAAAGAGAGCCTTTTCTTTCTCCCTACGATGCGGAAATATCCATTACGCACTCTTTTCCTTTTGCGGCGATTGCTGTTTCTAAAAATAAAATAGGAATTGATATTGAAAAATTCAATCCTAAAATTTTAAGGGTGATTGATAAATTCACTTATGAAAATGAACGTGGATTTATTCCGGAAGACAAAGCGGATACTTTCTATACCATTATTTGGAGTGTGAAGGAAAGTATGTACAAAATCCATCACTCAAAATACTGGTCTTTAAAAAAGAATTATGAAGTAAAGCCTTTTGAGCTGAAGCATCTTCATAAAATAAGCTGCCGGGTATATGATGATGAGTTTTCAGATGAATTCAAAGCCAGGGTAGAATTCTTTGATGATTACTGCTTTACGATTGTGGAGGAGTAGGCTCAGTTTCGTTTTTATATTTTTCGATCACTTTTCTCTGCTCTTTTGCGACATCATAGATCAGCTCCAGAATATCGTGGATATTTTTAAGCTCGGTTAAATGTGAAATTTTATCTGGATCTCTTCGGTCAACAATTTCATTTTCTTCAATCTCTGTTTTTCTTTTCAGGAGCATATCTTCAATGGAGGAATCTTCCGGCTCAAGGCGGCTTTCCATTTTCAACGTTTCGTTGATATCATTTCCGCTGAGAAGGGTAGAGGTCTGCTGCATTTCTGCCTCAATCTTTCTGCTCCAGCTTTCAGCATCTATTTCAGGATACTGCTCATCCCTTTTGGAATATTGAGACAGAGAAGCGGTATAGGCCGTAATCAAATGTGATGTAGCTACAAACTGGTGTACAACTTCCAGCTTTTTCTGTTGATTTTTAGGATCGGAAATCATTCTCTGGAAATTATCAGAAAGATTGGCCAGTGAAATAATGGCATTTTTTCGCTTTACCTTATAATCTTCGAGATCGAAATTTCCCTGTAGGAATTTGGAAATCACACTCTGGAAGTAGATAAGGTTGTCCGCGGCAGATTTCTTCATCAGATCCAGATTTTGGGTGTGTTCCCAAACAGGCAATACGATATAAGACACTGCAAAAGCAATGATTCCCGCAATAGCAGTATCCAGGATTCTGTCTTTAAAAATAATATTAACCTTCCCCGGATTTAAAAAATTAAAGCTGAGGAAAACATAAATCGTCATGAATAATACCGCCCAGAAATACCGTCCTTTCAAAAAGCTGAAACACATGATCATACTAATGAGCAGAATAGCAAATAAAACGCCGTTAATATGTACAAAATAAAGAATGGCATAAGCAATACTTGCTCCAGCAATGGTTCCATAGAGACGGAGAAGGTTTCTCTGTTTAGTGATGGAATAAGCGGGTTTTAAGATCGCTGTAATGGTAATTAATATCCAATACGTGTGTCCCAGTCCCAGAAAATCGAACATAGAGAAAACGTATCCCAATAGCAGAGCTGTTGTAATTCTAATAGCATGGCGGAAATGGGAAGATGATAAGGAAATATTATTTCTCAGAACCTTGGCATTAAGTTTAGGTTCATTAGGCATGAATTTTTTAAGGTCTAGCCCTGTAGATAAACTTTTCGCCAGTTTGATATCCTGTGAAAATACTTTATAGATCTCATTAATTTCTTTCGTAATTTCATAGATACGCATCAGGATCTGGCGCAGGATCATGAAATTTTCCAGATTGTCCGGCGAAAGCTGCTTATTTCTGAGTTCGAAATAATTATAATTTAAGCTTTTTAATTCCTGTTCCAGGTTAAACATTGGCTTTGCTCTGGTACCACTTTGAAGAGCAATTCCGATATTGGTGATCTCCTCAGCCAGAAGATTAAGATAATCATGGATATTCACCAGGATCATACTGTCTTCAAAGCTCTGCTGTAACTTTTGATAGTCACTTTCTGAGGTCATCAGTTTTTCATGAAGGTCCATCGAATTAAGGAACATCAGCATTAATAAACGGCTGGTGGTCGTAGATTCATTGACGATAGTTCTGGTTTTGAAAACTGTTTCTCTGGTATCTTCCTGAAGGTTTTTTATTTCAATCTGCTTGGCAATAACCTGAGTGGTCAGCTTATTAAAATCCGGATTCTTCTGATAATAATTGGCTTTGATCTTTAAAAACTCAGCCAGCTGAAGATAATTTTCGCCAATCATCTGGCTTGCCAGCTTATAAGGACGGATGGTGGTTACAATCAGGAATATTAACAGAAACCATATACAGCCGGAAGCAAATATCAGCAGACTTTTGAAAATATTGCTTCCCGTAAGATGCCCGTCAATAAAGATGGCGAGTACCACAAGGGATAACGAGCCTACAGCAGCTAATCTCTGGCCATACACGCCGATCAGGGAGAAAAACATCCCGAAGACAATGACTTCCAGAATGACCAGTACTTTGATATTCATCACAAGACTGGCGATGAGTGCTACAAAGACAAAACAGCAGATCGCAAAAGTAAGAGCGTTTCTTCTTCGGATAAAAGGACCGGGCTGGTCGGTAAGGGCTACAAAGCTGGTTCCGAGAGGGAAAAGAAAGTATTCTTTCAAAATCCCGAAGTGGGCGAGGACTAAACAAGGCAGAACAGTAGCTAATGTAATTCTGATCGCAGAATATACATACTGACTGGTTACAAATTTTTTTAGTTCCGCCGAATAGTTCATATTACAAAAATAGCTATTGAATTTAAGAAAATCGCCATAAATAAGAGACTTTTATTAACTTAAATATTATATTTTTTTTAATTAAGCTGTAGTATTATTTAAAATAAATTGACAGATGAAACATATGAATGATCCGTCAATCACAATTCGTCATTTTTTAACACAACAGCTAACAAATCCTGTTCCACGAATTCCTATCTTAGCTTATCTCAAGCGTAAATCGTCATTTTATGAAGTTCATCAGTAAAAATATAGTGGCCATTTTGTTTTCTTTGATCATGTTAAGCTGTAACTCACAGGGCAAAAACAGTTTTAAGGCAAAGAAAATATATGAATCAAAAAACCTGATCATTACTCAGATTTCGGAAAACTCTTTTATTCATACCTCCTTTAAACAGACCAATGATTTCGGGAATGTACCCTGTAATGGATTGATTGTAAAAGATCATCACGAAACTATTGTTTTTGATACACCTACCAATGATAAAAGTTCGGAAGAACTGATACAATGGATTAATGAAAAGCTTGATTCGAGAATTATGGCCATTGTTCCAACCCATTTTCATGATGATAGCTTAGGAGGATTAATGGCTTTCCATAAAAAGAATATTCCTTCTTATGCATATGCTAAAACCATCGAATTAGCAAAAGAAAATAATTTTGTTATTCCTGAAAACAGTTTTAATGATTCTGTTATTTTAAAAGTCGGGAATAAAGATGTCATTGCAAAATTTTTTGGTGAAGGGCATACAAAAGATAATGCTGTGGGATATTTTCCAGGCGAGAATATTTTATTTGGAGGCTGTTTATTAAAAGAGCTGGAGGCAGGTAAAGGATATTTGGGTGATGCCAATGTTTCTGCCTGGTCCAATACCGTTGAAAAAGTAAAAAAAGAATATCCGGATGTGAAAATTGTAGTTCCCGGACATGGAGAATATGGCGACGGAAAGCTCCTTGACTATACGATTACATTATTTAAAGGTCAATAGTGAATTTTTGCTTCGCAAAGTGAATAGTGAATGGTTGCAGTATATAAAAAAATTGACAAGCGAAGCGAATTGACGATTGACTATTCACGAATCAATAGTGAATTTTTGCTTCGCAAAGTGAATAGTGAATGGTTGCAGTATATAAAAAAATTGACAGCGAAGCGAATTGACGATTGACTATTCACCAATCAATAGTGAATTTTTGCTTCGCAAAGTGAATGGCGAATGGTTGCAGTATATAAAAAAATTGACAAGCGAAGCGAATTGACGATTGACTATTCACCAATCAATAGTGAATTTTTGCTTCGCAAAGTGAATGGTGAATGCTTGATGAAAAAAAATTGACAAGCGAAGCGAATTCACCATTGACAATTGACATAAAAAAAGCCTCCATACAATAATGTATGAGGCTTTTTTTATAGAGCTGTTGCTTTTATTAACGATCGTTGTTGGATGTTTCTTCTCCGATGTTCCAGGTAAGACCGAAACGAAGCGTATTATCCAAAGCACTGTTGATTTTAGACATGTTGATCAGGTAAGAAAGGTCAAGTCCGAAAGAACGGTATCTTAGTCCAACCCCTGCAGTTGCAAACTGTCTTGCTCCCTGCTCTTCACTTTCATGGAAGTAACCTCCTCTTACAGAAAATGCATTGTCGTAGGAATATTCCAAAGCACCACTGTACATGATACTGTTTTTATTTTTGAAAGATTTTCCGATACCAGCCATTGGCCCTACATTAGGAATCTGATAAATCGGCTGTCTTGTATTCGGGTCAATTCCTGCATACTCAGATCCCGGAACCAACAATTTTGAACCTTCCACAGAAATTCCCACTCTGTTCATATCATCCAGGTACATGTCATATCCAACCCCTAATCTTGCCATGGTAGGAAGATAAGATCTTGATTCTTCATTCCCTGTATAATCCAGTTTCGGACCTAAGTTCTGAATGGCTAAACCTGCATTGATTTTACCATCATATCCGCCAATACTGGAGAATCTTGGAGAGGTATAGTATCCTGAAACGTCTACTGCAAAACTGTTCGCAGCCTTAAGTGTTGTATCTGTGTTGAATCCTCCGGCTAAGTCTGAACGGATAAATCTACCGGTAACAGCTCCGGAGAATGAATCAGAAAGTTTCAAAGCGTAGGCAACGTCAATGGAGAATTCGTTTGGTTTTGATGTACCCATAGAAGCGATTTCCGTACCCACCAGTTGAGTCAGGTCTACCTGTCCCATATTGAAATAATAGATACTCGCAGAAATTGTAGATCTTTCTTCCTGCCCCAAAAACTTATGAAACGAAGCATATAATAAGAATACATCATTGGTAAGTTTTCCCATGTAAGGCGTATAGTTAAGACCTACGGAAGAACTTGTCCTGCTGAAAGGGTATTTAGCCGCATTCCAGAATTGTGAAAATGCATCCGGAGAGGTTACCACCCCTTGATCTCCCATACCTCCCGATCTTGCATCAGGTGCAATTCTTAAGAAAGGAGCTCCGGTAAGAACTGGGTTTACTTTACCTAAATCTTGCGAATAGCCTAAAAAACCAGCACTCAAACCAAATCCTAATAGCAGTTTAGTAGTTAAATTCATATGTTGTCTTTTATATATTATCAGTTTTTTATTAATATTATTGTCTATTGTTCTGTTTTATTATTTCAAAAGTACCATTTTTTCTACAGCTGTAGCACTTCCTTTGCATTTTTCTTGATTTTGACTTTTTGCAAATATCTTAAAAATATACGTACCTTTTGCTACAGTAGCTCCAAAATCATCTCTTCCGTCCCATTCTATGGCCTGGCGAGGGGTTCTGAAGCCCTGTAGGAACGGTTCTGCAACCACCGGCTGCGATAAAGTTCTTACCAATCTTCCGGTTATTGTATAAATTTGTACGTTCACATCCAGAATATCATCACAGTTGTGTTCAAACTGAATATAGGTTTTATTGGTAAATGGATTAGGCCAGTTCAGCGGACGGTTTATGGTCAGATGCTGGTCAGATTCATCTTTAACTTCAAAATTTAACGTAGCAGTTGTAGAATTATTGTTTATATCCCAAACTTTAAATGTTAATTGATGCTGTCCTATTGCAAGATTTCTGAAAGGGTAGGTTACATTTCCTTTCTGGTATTCGGCAAGACTAGGATTTAAACATCCGTTTCCTTCTCCCGGCGCATAAAAATCATTTAAAACAACAGTATTGATAATCTGCCCGTCAAGATATACTGTAATATCATGCCCTACACCAGATCCTGTTGAATTGATTCCTGTATCATCGGTAAGGCAGGCAAGAAGCATTGGGTTCTGATTGGTAATTCCACCATCTGCAAAGTTGGTGTTGTTCATATACAGTTTTACTTTTGGAGGCTGGTTATCATTGATTCCGTTTGGATTAATATCGCCTACCTGTACAGCCTGATTGTTGAATACATCCGTTGATTTATTATCTGCATAGGCTAGTATTCTTCCCTGGCCTACAGCATAGTTAATGTCTTTAGGTACATAGAATTCAGCAGTAAAAACCCCATTTACAGCAGTTCCTGCAGATTTTACAATAGCACTTCCTTCCTCAGTATACTCTAACACCGGAGATAAAACGCCACTGTTATTTAATGTTTTTTTATTTAATCTCTTATCAAAAATATTGATGCTGACCTTTCCGTTGAAAGTATTGTTCAGTGTTCCGTTCGGATTATTGATATGTCCTTTGATTTTTACAAAATCCAGCCCTCTGATCAGTCCCGGAACAGGAGTTTCAATATTATCGATAACCAGGAGTCTTTGTGGTCTGCTTAATTTCATGGCAGGATCACCCAGTAAGTTTACTTTTAAGTGGTTACTGTTTGGTCCTTTTTGTTTTTTGGCAATTAAGTGGGCATTCCCCAGCGTATTAAAGTCGTCATTGGTTAACTTAAAAATATTCTGAGTAAAGGTATTGGTAAAATCACGTCCATAATCAACCCCGATAGCACGGCTGGAAGTAATCATGGTAGAAACACCTCCCTGCTTCATCTTAATAAACTGTTCTCCTACAGAGTTGGTTGAAGGTTCGTCCCATAATGTAAACTCACAGGTAATGGTAGATACAAACGGGAATCTGCTGTATACATTAGAGAAATTGTTGGCATTCTGAACTTCTGTGCTGGTAAGTACTCTTTCCTGCGCCCAGCCGTTGATTCCTCCGTGTCCGAAATAAAACAGGTATAAGCTGTTTCCGATAGCATTGGAAATGGCCTGGTTTACCTGCGGATATCTTCGTCCTCCGGAAGTACTCTGGGCAGTAAAGGAATCCAGGTATAATTTTTTAACATTATATTCTTTAAGTTCCTGCTGACCCGGCTGTTCAAATATGCCGGCAAGGGAGCTGTTCATGACATTGTGGAAAGGACTTCCCCCTTCGTTGTTATCATCCACTACAAAGTCAAGCCGCATACGCCAATCTCCAAACGGGCTCGACTGTCCCTGAAGGGAATTATAGTAAGCCAGTGTTTTATTGATCATATCTCCGGCTTCACTGGCATTGGCTGCCGGAATTCTGCCAACCGGAAGATCCGGAAGGTTGTTTTCAATTAATAATGTATTCTGCGGCTTGGTCATTACGATATAATCATCCGTCACAAAAGAGGATACATAATCGGAAGACTGCTCACTCTGATAGCTGGCAACAACGTTTGAATTATTCGGAACCCTGTTTTTATAATCGTATGAAGCATCCCCAAGGATAAATACATATTGAAGCCTTCCCAGTGGGGTATTGAGTTTGCTTACGAAATCTCTTATCGCGGTAAGATCTTTACTTCCGCTGCCATATTCCTCGTAGATTTTATTGATGTCAACAATTTCTACCTTATAGTTATTCTTGGTTTGATGGTAGTTGGCAATTCTCTGTGCCTGGCCCATCATTTCAGGAACGGTAAGGATAAGATAATCTACGTTTTGTATTGCGGAAAGATTCTGATTGGAGATTCTTCCCACAAACTGTGGACTAAAAGCCGCATCAGCACGGAAAGCTACAAACTCATTATTGAAATTCTGATCAGCAGCAGTGTACGCAAAGCTGAAGGAACCGGCTCCTGCCTTATTCACTCTTCTGTTAGCATTGGTAATATCCGTTACATCCCATACCTGTTCTATCGTTGCAGCATTACTGATACTGAAACCATAGTCTGTATTGCTTCCACTTACAATTGAGTAATCCCTGAAGTTCATTTGTGAACCATTGAATGCAAGATTTTCCTTATACTGAACCTCTACATAATCAAAATAGAAAGTTCCATTCGGATTCTTGGAGATATCCGGATTATAAACTAATGTAAACTGATTTCCGGTAAGATTGGTTAATGTTCCGGTATAAGTTACCGGATAGAAGGTATACTGATAGGAAGAGGTGTCTGTAGGAATTACCTGCAGCGGGTGCGGATTTAAATTGTTGATTTTAAAATCTATCGTATTCTGCTGGGAATTGTACGCTACCACCTGGGTTCTGTATCGTATGACATCATTCGCCTGTATCGGGGAATTGGTAGTAAATGTTACTGTTTTTTCATTGGTGAAAGGAGTATCTTCTACCCATGTTCTTCCTACTTTTAACAGGTTTTTCTGATCCTTGTTGATCACCTGGTAACTGTCATACCTTGTAATCAGCTGGGCAGGAAGGTTTCCGTCTACAGTCGCAACCCTTTTTCCCGCACCTTTATCAAAGTTGATATAATAATAGGAGAAATCCTCATAGATGTTTTTGACATTATTGCTTCTTTCACTAAACCGGGTATCGTGTCTTTTAAAGCCGTTCCCGTTGGAAGTATCATAAAGGTTGTATCCGTCTGGACCCTGTGCATAGAAAAGAGCGTAGTCATTGTCATTCCATACCCCGTCATCTTCACCTACCACCTGAATGGCATTTTCCTGTAAAGCACCGTATCTTGGATCCTGGTTGTATTCGGGAAGCATGACCCCTCCGTTTCCATAAATTCTGAAATTTTTTGGATTTACAGAACCCGGATTGATTCCGTTGTCTTTTAAAAACTGGGAAGTGATTTTGAATACTCCGGACTTGTCTACCTTTATTTTATAAAAATTTCCACTTGATAAAGGATTTCCGGTGGTTCCTATTTTATTAACAGTTCCTGTGGTATTGATAAAAGAAGAAGCTTCCGAAACATTAAACGAAGATAATCTCTGAACACGGCCTTTTACATTTTTAAATAAAGCAATACTAATGCTGGCATAGCTTTCACCCTCTAAAGTATAATAGGAAACATCTGCTACATCATAATCCGGAAGTCTGCCTTTATCCAGCTCAAACAAATCCTGGTTTGAAACGTTTTCCCAGACAAGGTCTGAGATTTTTAATTGCTTTTCTCCGATTTTTTGCTTGCTTACGATAAAAACATTATTTTGGCTGTAAGAAAAACCTTCATTTTTAAAATTGGGAAGATTTAATTTTGTGTCACCAAAATCCTGGATTTTAGAACCATTCCATTCTATGGTGTTTCTTTGAGCGTAAAGTGTTGATGCAAAAGCGATTAAAGATAAAATCGTAATTTTTCGTTTCATGTTTACTATTGAAATTGCTAAATTACAAAATAAATGAAAATTTTAGAATTAAATTGTGATACAATAAAATTAATTTGTTAACGTTTTTCAAAAAAATCAAATGTTTACTTGATTTATTGAATAATTTATTTTTTCTTTGTACTTTGAAAATATTTATATCGACTATGAAAAAACTAAAGTTGTTTTCATTAATAGCATTAAGTTCTACACTTGCATTAACCAGCTGTGGCGGATCAGGAACCAGCAAAGGTGGCGGTACCAAAAAATTTGTCAGCAAAACAGGTTGGAAACCAAACGAAAAACAGGGTTGGTTTTTTGCAGGAAAGCAACAGAAGCAGAAGGGTTGGCCTGGGATGGTATATGTAGAAGGTGGAACTTTTACAATGGGATTAGTGAAAGATGATGTTATGCACGATTGGAATAACACACCTCGCAGAATGCAGGTAAGTTCATTCTTTATCGGAGAAACTGAAATTACTAACTACGAATACCGCGAATACCTTACATGGTTGAAGTATGTATTCCCACCAAGTGACCCGAGTTTTAAGGAGATCTATAACGGTGCTTTACCGGATACCTTATTATGGGACAACAAATTAGCAAGAAACGATTATAACGAAACGTATCTGCGTTCTCCGGAATTTGATTACTATCCGGTAGTAGGAGTTTCCTGGACTCAGGCAAACAGATACTGTGAATGGCTGTCTGACAGAGCCAATGAAAAAGCTTTGATGCAGGCTGGTATTATTGCCAAAGATTTGTATATCAACGAATCCAACAACCAGGGAGGAACTGCTTTCAACATGGATAAATTCAAATCGAATGATCCTGAAATGCAGGGATATATCAATGAGAAAAGAATGCAGCAGAAAACTGGTATGAAAACGACAAACCAGAGATTGCTTGCCGCTAACAGAGCTCCGAATTCTGCAATGGTACAGAAGTTCAGACTTCCTACTGAAGTAGAATGGGAATATGCAGCTCTGGGTATGGCTAAAAACAGAGAATATAACCAATATCTGGGTAAAAAACCTCAAATTGAAAGATTAAGAGGTTCCAAAGGAAGAGACAGAGGAATGTTCCTTGAAAACTTCAAAATGGGTAGAGGTGATTATTCTGGTATCGCAGGTTGGAAAAACGACGGATCAGCTCAGACTTCTGATGTAAGACAATATCCATCTAACGATTTAGGAATCTACGGTATGTACGGAAACGTTTCTGAATGGACGGCTGACGTTTACAGACCTATCATCGATGAAGATTACAACGATTTCAACTACTACAGAGGAAACATGCCTCAGGCGATCGTAAGAAACGGTGATGGAACTTATAAAATGATCGACGAAGGTACCATCAAGTATGATACGTTAGCAGATGGAAGATTAGTTTACAAAGGTCTTCCGGGACAATTCGAAAGACAAACTATTGCTGACTACAGAAACTACAGAGATGGTGACAGACAGTCTTCTTTAGAATATTACAGAGCTTCTGATTCTGCTGCCGGATTCGATATGTACAACGCTCCTAAAACAAGCTTCGTTGTAGATGGAAGCGGTAGAGTGAAACTACAAAAAGATACCAAAGACAGAACTTCTGCAATCTCTAACGAGGTTAGAGTAGTAAAAGGAGGTTCATGGCAGGATACAGCATATTGGTTGGATCCGGGACAAAGAAGATATAAAAATCAAAACAGAGCTTATGGTTGGGTAGGTTTCCGTGTTGCACAGGATGCCAGAACCAGCGATAAGGGTAGAACTAGAAGATAATATTTATCAAAAAATACTTATAAAAAACCTTCCGGACTTTCGGAAGGTTTTTTTATTTTTGAACCATGAAACCGCTTGGGCTGAAAAGCCTGAAATACTCGTGTAGATTTGGCGGTTGCATGTCACTTCTTAAAAAAAATATATATTTCCACATGAATATAGAACAGTTTTATCCTTTATTTCTGCAGGCGGCAAAAGTAACCATTGACAGCAGAAAAATAGCAGAGAATGATATTTTCTTTGCCTTTTCCGGTGAGAATTTCAATGCAGCTACGCTGGCAGAAAAAGCCATTGATGACGGAGCTCTGGCAGTGATTGTTGAACTTCCGGAATTTGAAAACAGGGATAAAAACATTTTCTATGTTCCGTCTACGCTGGAATTTTTACAGCAATTGGCAATCTATCACAGAAGCCAGCTTCATATTCCTTTTATCGGGCTTACGGGAAGTAATGGAAAGACGACTACAAAAGAGCTTATTCATGCTGTTCTTTCGGAAAAATTTAATGTTCAGTATACATCAGGAAATCTGAACAACCATATCGGAGTTCCGTTGACAATCCTTTCCATTAAACCGGAGCATGAGATGGCTGTGATTGAAATGGGAGCGAATCATCAAAAGGAGATTGAATTTCTATGTACCATTTCACAACCTGATTTCGGATATATTACCAACTTTGGGAAAGCTCACCTGGAAGGCTTCGGAGGTTTTGAAGGAGTAATTAAAGGAAAGTCTGAGCTTTATGATTATCTTAAAAATAACAACAGAACGATTGTTGTGAATGAAAACGATCCGATCCAGGCTGAAAAGACTGAAAGCTATTCGCCTAAGATTACTTTTGGGAAAGAAACATCGGATTATAATTTTGAATCTTTTTCCGCTGAACATTTTGTAGGATTGACTTATCAGGGAGTAAAAGCCGTTTCAAAACTGACAGGAGAGTATAACTTTACCAATCTTTGCGCTGCTGCCAGTCTTGGCCTTCATTTCGGAATCAGCTTTGAGAAAATAAAACATGCTCTGGAGCTGTATACACCCACCAATATGAGATCTCAGGTCGTGAAAAAAGAGAGCAGGACTTTGGTACTTGATACTTACAATGCCAATCCAAGCTCTATGACGGCTTCTTTAAATAATTTTATCAGTTTTGAAGGCAGCAAAACCATTATCATCGGAGATATGCTGGAATTGGGTGATGAAAGTGAGAAAGAGCATCAGAACATCTTAAAACTGGCTCAGGACCTTCATTTTAATGAGATCATTACTGTCGGAAAACATTTTAAAGCGGTTAATCATTCGGAACTTGCTTTTGAAAATACAGCCGAATTAACAGAATACCTGAAGCAGAATACCATTCAGTCTGACAATATATTGTTGAAAGGTTCCAGAGGAATTGCTCTGGAGAAAGTAATCGACTTTATTTAGAGTAGGGAAGCCGGAGGCTGGGCGAGGGAAGTTAAGGCAATCGAAGAGTGTTCTCTTTTTTATACCATTTTATAAATTTTCATTGTTAAAATGATCACCGGAAATGAGGGTGCTGGATCGTAACTTCCAGCTTCACTCTTCCAGCTTCCAGCCTTCTTACTTATTTCTTCAGATCCCAGAATTCTTTTACGATCAGTTTGATATTTTTAAAAGTACTCGGGAACACTTCATTTTCAATTTCTGAGGTCGTTTTCCAGGCTACTTCAGTAATACCTTCTTCTATTTGCGGTTTGGAGGTATCTTCTCCATCAAAGTTCATTTCAAACCAATGGGTGCATTTTAAGATTTTCTCCCCGTTTCTTTCTACATAGATATGATAAGTCGTGTTGATGAATTGTACAAGCTCAACATCACTCAACCCTGTTTCTTCCTCTATTTCCCGTACTGCAGACTCTTCTCTGGATTCTCCTTTTTCCATTTTACCCTTGGGAAGATCCCATTTGCCTAATCTTCTGATGAAAAGAATCTTACCTTCAGGGTTATTAACGAGACCTCCTGCCGCCTCTATAATTCTGAAAAGCTTCTGAAACTCCTGCCAGATTTCTTCCAAATTCTCTCCATACACATTAAGTTCCTGCACAGAAGTATTCTCCAGAAGATCCAGGGCGATCTCTAAAGTTGTATAATTTTCGTACCCAAGCTTTTTTTCAAGTTCTTCTGGATGCTTAGATAGTAATAATTTTTTTTCGTTGACAAAAACTTTATACATTTTACTTGAAATTAAATAGGGCTGATAATCAGTAGATTATGATTTTGAAAAACATCAAAAACAGTCGTTTTTACTATGCTTTTTACTATTTTTTTACTACAATTATATTGCAAATATAGAAAAAGAGAAATGAAAACCACATCATATTGATGTGTCAGATTGAGAAATTCCTAACAAAATTGTTGATAAAAATAAATTTTGTTGCATTGTTTTACACACGAATATTCGTAACTTTACTATAGTCGATACTTCATATAACAATAAAAAGTCACTTTTAAAACAATATAAAAAGCCACTTTAAGGGTTACACTTGCGAAATGTATGATGTATCGACACCCCTTATTGTGGCTTTTAACTTAAATAAATTAATATGGCTAATGTAACACATTTTGCTGGAACAAGCAACGAATTGATTAAAATTTCTGAACAGAATGGAAAACAGGCTGTGTCAGCTAGAGAACTGCATTTTTTCCTGGGCTCTAGAAAGGATTTTTCTTCATGGATTAAAGATCGTATTGAGAAGTATGGCTTTATTGAATATCACGACTATGAGGTTTTCACCAAATCAGGTGAAAACTCAAATGGAGGTAGGCCACTTATTGAATATGCTTTATCCCTTGACTGCGCAAAAGAAATTGCGATGGTAGAAGGTAATGAAAAAGGTAAGGAGGCTAGAAGGTATTTTATCGAATGTGAGAAAAAGCTTCGGTCAATTATCCCGACAATTGATTTTAGCAATCCTGACACAATATTATTATTAGCTCAAAATTGGAAGGAGGAACAGACTAAAAGAATTGAAGCTGAAAAAATGATGGAAGAAAATAAACCTAAGGTGCTTTTTACAAACGCTGTAGTTGGTTCTACGTCTTCTTGCTTAATTGGAGAACTGGCTAAAATAATATCCCAAAACGGTATTGAAATTGGGCAAAACAGATTGTTTGTTTGGCTGCGGGACAATGGTTATCTCGGTAAGATTGGTGAAAGAAAAAACATTCCAAATCAGCAGTATGTCGAACAGGGTTTGTTTGAATTAAAAAAGGGTGTTAGATCTGGAAGTGATGGAGTGCTGCATACTACAATTACAACAAAGGTTACAGGGAAAGGCCAAGTATACTTTGTAAATAAGTTCTTAAACCAAAAATTATCTGCATAAAAAAGGCCCCGTTTGGGGCTTTATTTTGTAATATAACAAAGTAGTAACTCTCGCCATTTGTAATATCCCTCCGCTGTTAAATGTATGCCGTCATACGTAAATTTTCTATTCATTTCACCGCCTTTTAAGAAAGGTTTATTAATATCTATAAATGTCAAGTTATTTTTAATGCAATAGACCTTTAGCAGTTTATTATAAGAATTTATTTTAGTATTTAATCCCTTCTTTTCCCCTGCAGTAGGAAGTACTGACTCGATAATCAATTGTGTTTTGGGACTTTCTTTTTTAATCTGACTGCATATTTTGGAAAAATTGTTGTAAGTTGTCATGACATCTTTGTTTTCACTTAAATCATTTAATCCAATTTCCAAAAATATCATTTTAGGATGCCCTGAAGTAATATGGTTGAGTCTCTCCAAAATATCCGAAGTCGTATTGCCTGCAATTCCTCTGTTCTTTATTTTTAAATTATTAAACATCTCTTGTACTGGGAATCCTTCGGTTTTGCTATCGCCAAGGAGAATAATATCATTTTCACTCTTAGGAAAAGAATTCATCAGATCCAGTTTTGCTTTATCTACTGCCTGTTTATCAAATGTTATAGTAACTAATGAACTGTTTACAACTTTTTTATTTGTAAAATCTTCTTTTGTGTTACAGGAAATTGCAAACAAAAGAAGAATAATTTTTTTCATGATTAAAATTTTCACAAATATAAAAATTAAAAAATATTGACATTTTACGGAAACCCGTAATGTACTATCAAGAATAATTATAATATTTGAAAATATTTATAACTCCTTGTTTGGTGTGTTAAATAAAATGTTATATTAGCTGATCATGAAAAAGTGATAAATGATAATAGCGGTCGTTTTATAATTGTTATTTTTGCAATGAATTAAAAAACAGTTATCTATGAAAACGAAACTAATTATTTTGGCTGCAGTTGCTGCAGTAATTCTTTATTCATGTTCTGACCGAGACGAAGAGGCAAGAATGGAAGCGATTGAAAAGGTCAAAAACAGTAACCAAAACTTAAAGTTAAACAAATCTGGAACTGAAAGCCGTGATGGTGATGCAGAAGCTTTGAGCGATACCCTTATCATTCGTGATGGAAACGATGTATTATCAGAAGACCCAGATTCAAATCTAGATCCAATCGATGGAGGAGATCCAAAAGACGTTCCTATCCCGCCTAGGAGGTAAACATAGACTAACGTATTTAAAATTAACAGGCTCGATAATAGTAATAATATCGGGCCTTGTTCCTTTTACTGATAACATATGGTCTTGGATAGACCCAAGTTTTAACGCAATGTTTGATGGAAGAGGGGTAAAACTTAGATCAGACGTATGGATAGAAAGTCTTTATCTGTCAATATTATTATGTAGTATTGGACGTGTTATGAGAGCATATAACTTGTGTTATTACTTCCCTATATACGCAGCCTGTTATTCCCTAGTAATGTATGAATTAATGAGGTTCGGTTATGAAATTGATCCCGATTGGTCTCATCGAATCGGATTTTTAATAATGCTAATTCCTGGGTTTTATATTATTTTCAGACTTAATAAATATATAAGAAAGTTAAAGTTCAGAGATATTGTAATAGTTGATTCAATAGAAGAGTATACAAACGACAATTCAAGCCAATATTAAGTATGATTCACAAAAAAGAAGATACATTAAAACACTTGGAATCTTTGTATGCTCATAACAAACATTTATACAAGGATAGAAAATTAATTTCCAAAAAGGAATATTTATCAAATAGTGTAAAAATAATAAATAGAATGTCTACTTTAATATGTAAAGAGGAGGATATTTCTTTAATGATTGAAGCTATAAAGCATAGCAATGATGTTTCTAAACTACGAAACGCAATATTCGCAATAACTATTGTTCCGAATTAAGCTCGCTTCTAACTTGGTTTTCTATTGCTTCAGTATCTAAAGTTTCCATATCGAAATTTTCGAACAATAGCTCAAACGCTTTAGTAGATATAGAGCTTAAAACCTTTAATTCAAATCTTAATTCTTTTAAATCTTTTGCTTGTTGTTTAATGGCATTTTCTAAAATACTTGAGTTATCTCCATTTTCGTTATTTACGACATTATAATCTTCAATAACCTTTTTGTTATTTTTTATTTTATTTCCTTTTCCAGTCAGTAGCCAATATAGTTCAATACCATATAACTCATGAAGACGAACAGCTACGCTTCCTCCTATTGCTTTCTTGCCGTTTAATATATTACTCACAAACGATTGTGATACTTCTAGATCTTTTTCAATAGTCTTAGGGGATATTCCTAATTCATCAAATCCCTTTTTAAGGTAATGTACTTCTTTTGACATAAATTTTTATTATTGATTACCAAATAGTTATATATAAAATAACAAAAAGGTTATGTTTTATTTTGAAATATAACTAAAAGGTTATATATTTGTCTCAACAAAACAACAACGCAAAGTTAAGTTATTTGACGCACGCGAAAAAACAGGGATAAAACTATTTTTTAATTAAAATAAATAAAGTATGGAAAAATTGAAATACGGTCAACCTATTAGTTTAAGACTTTCCAATTATTTGAGAGACTTTACAACTAAAGAAGATGTAGCAAATGTAAGCACTGAGACTGGTGTAAGTATTTCTACTCTGAACTATGTAAAAAGAAGGGCAAACAATGTTTCTGAAAGTAATGAAAAAGGGATCATCAGTTTAGCAAAGAAAGCTTTAGAAAATGCAGAAGCTAAAAGAAAAGAGGCTTTAAGATGTAAAAAGGAACTTAGTTTAATTCTTCAATCATGAACCTAGACTACCAGATAGCAAAAGATTATTTACTAAAACTTCCTTCTGAATCGAGAGAAGAATTATGTAAGAGTATTTTGAATGGTTTAAAGACTAGAAAGAAGACAAAAAAAGAACTTGAAGAAGAGTACACGAGTTTCTTAAGCAAGTCAAAATCATTCAAAGATTTCAAAGAAAAGTATTTAAAAAAATGAGCCACCTCGGCAAAGGTGACTCGGCAAAAACGAAATAGTAATTAAAAAATCACTACATCATGTCGGCAAATTTAGGAAAAACAATTTTAGGAAAAAAGATCAAGAGCTTTAATTTTTACAAGCAAACTGATTATAAGACTAACAAAGAGAAGATTCATGGGTTTGTGTGGTTGGAAGATGGAGAGAAGATTCATGTAATAAGAGGGCAGTATCACATTTTGAATAAGCTCGGGCAGGTATCGGGAATGGTTTTAAAGTCGAATCCAGGGTACAGACAAATAAAGAGAATGATTGCTAGATGGTTCCAGACTTACAGAAAAGGAGGTAAATCATTTTTCAGAGAAAGAGTTTCAACGCTAAGGGAAGCGTGCCAGCAGGCTCAGTACAGTTTGAACATCAAAATGATCCAGAGAGGTCGAATTTCATTTAACCATTATTTTACAGCATCATGAAAGCTTTATTTCTTATAAAATGCTGGTTTCTACAGCAGTGTGTTTACGCAATGGAATATTTACTTAAAAAACAATAATCATGGAATTTAAAGGAACAAAAGGAAAATGGTTTGTCTGCAGTTACGATAACAATCTAGTAACATTTGGACCCTATTATAACAATGACGCTATTTGTAGAGTGTTTAGTAAAAACGATTCTAAAATTGAACATGCTAATGCAAGGTTAATCTCCAAAGCTCCTGAAATGCTTGAAATGTTAAGTAATGTTTCCAAAAAATTAGAAGGCAATGGATTCCCATCACTAAAATTAGAAGTTGATAAACTAATCAAAGAAGCCACAGAGATATGAACCTAACAGAAATACTAAGTCCAGAATTTCTAATGGATAAGGACTTTACAAAAAAAGTATCTGATGAAGTTTATTACGAATTAGAGATAGCAAGTTCAGAACCTTCAGTAATAATATATGTCTACAATAATTCTGCTTCGATTTGCATCGGTACAGGTAGGGAAAAGGATATTAAAGTCGAAAGTGAGTCTCAGTTCTCACAGTTTTTAGAAACCATTCAAAACACTTTATCATAATTATGGAATTAAAATTAAGAGAAAGATATAAAGGAACCGGATACAGTGGAATGACAGATGGAGTTGAAGTTACCGGATTACTACACTACTATAAAAAAGAACATAACGACGCAGTAATCATCTGCGAAAAAACAGGACTTCATTGTGCAGTAAGTTTTAAATCTTTAAAAAAGCTATCATGAAAGTAACAGTAATAATAGAGAATGTTGGCGGTGTTTTCTACGTAAACCACAAACGCCTTGGGCATGATCCATTATCCGAAATGGAGACAACAGCTTTAAACGAGTTCATCAAAGAGTTTAAACAATCAAATCAATAATCATGACTAAAGAAACATTTGAAAAGGCAAAAAAGATTGATAATAATATTAAAGTGCTTAATGAAAGAAAAGATCTATTAAAAAAAGTGCATAATCAATTATTGATAAATGACATCGACAAAGATGATGCTCATAAATTATTGACCGACTATATGGAGCTTATAAATTTTTCTATTGACAAAGAATCAAAAGAATTTAATGAATTATGACAAATTAAAATAACCAAAGCAAAAATGAAGATATGGATATTCAAGACTACAGCCGGGGGCGGAACAACGCTAATTCAAAGCTGGCATTCCAACAAGTTAAGGTGATAATTCCTAAAATGCAGGACAGGGTTTTAAATGAAGTAGACGGGATTAAATCAACAATAGAGATCGCAACGATACTGGGAGTTCCGATACATACAATTTCCGGACGTTTCAGCGAGCTAAAAGCAAAGCAAAAAATTTATCAAACATCATCAAAAAAGATCGGCAGTAAGTCTTACGCGGTCTATTCAAAAACAATTAATTAATCATGTCATCAACAAATCAAAAATCAGCCTTAACTCTTTTCAATCAAACCAACGTACAGGAAAAGTTTGAAAAGTTATTAGGAAAAAAAGCGCAAGGATTTATTTCTTCTGTACTTCAAATCGTAAACGGAAATAAGTTACTTCAGAACGCGGATCCTATGACGGTTTATAATGCAGCGGCAACAGCAGCAGTTCTTGATCTTCCAATTGATCCGAATTTGGGCTTTGCGTGGATTGTTCCATACAAAGGAAAAGCGCAATTTCAAATGGGATGGAAGGGATTCGTTCAGTTAGCATTAAGAACCGGACAATATAAAGCAATCAATGTAACAGAGGTCTACGAAAACCAGTTCAAATCATTTAACAGGCTTACCGAGGAACTAGATGCAGATTTCAATAAAGATGGAGAAGGCGAAATAGTTGGATATGCTTCATATTTCAAACTGAATAATGGAATGGAGAAACTGACGTACTGGTCCAGAAACGAAATTGAAAAGCACGCAAAAAAATACTCTCAATCATATGGTAGAGGCGCAATGTCTCCATGGAATGATAAAGAACAATTCCACGCTATGGCAAAGAAGACAGTCCTTAAGAATATGATTTCAAAATGGGGTATTATGTCAATCGAAATGCAAACTGCTCACCTGGCAGACCAGAGCGTTCAAAAGGAAGAAGGAACTTACGATTATGTGGATAACTCAAATACGATCGACATTGAGGCTGAAAATGTAAATGAAGAAGAGAATAGGATCAAACTATTCATTGATAAAGCTGATACATTGGAAGCGTTGGAGCAACTGAAAGAAAACGTGCCTGAACAACTAATGTTCTACTACGAGGCCAGAGAAGATGAACTTCAAACCGCATAATTATGAAAGTAGTTGATTTTAATGAGCACTTATTCAGATGCTCTCAATTAGGAAAGTTGATGGTTGGCGTATCACCTGCCTTAACAGTAAATCAAGAAAAAGAACTTTCGGAACTAAGATCAAAAATGCTGACTGGCAAGATAACAGATAAGCAGGTTATTAAAATGGGTGATCTGATCCGGAAAAAGGAAGAAAAGCCTGAACTGTCTAAAAGTGTAGAAACACATCTGGCGGATATTCACAAAGGATTTTTCATGAAGCGTGACCGCCAGATCTCAAATAAGTTTACAGAAAAAGGAATCATCGTTGAAGAAAAGTCGATCACTCTTTACTCTGAAGTTAAAAACACTCTGTTTCTGAAGAATCAAAAGTATTATAAAAACAAATTCATTCACGGTACGCCGGATAATGTTCAGAAGAAAGTTCGTGATATGAAAAACAGCTGGTCTTTAGATTCTTTCCCAATGTATGAAACGGTTATCGGAAACAAGGATTATGAGTGGCAATTACAAGGTTATATGGAGCTAACCGGAATCAAAGAAGCCGAATTGGTTTATGCTCTGGTAGATACTCCAAACAAAATCATTATTGATGAATTAAGACGGTTGGATTGGAAACAGGGAATTTACGACATCAACGGGAACGTGAAAGAAGAACGAATTCCTTTAGTTGTGGAAACCGTAACCAATATGATTTACACCGAACAGGGATTAGATGAATTCTGTCAGGAATCCATGTCAATAGAAAAAAAATGGTTTACAGATTTCTTCGAAATTCCTAAAGAGTTAAGAATAAAAGTCTTTGAGCTTGAATACTCCAAAGAAGCAATTCAGGCTTTGTATGAGCAAATTAAGCTTTGCAGAGAAAGACTTAACAATTTGACCGTTGAGATGTCCTCACAACTTTTTAAAGTAGCATAATGAAAGAAAAAGACGGATACTGGTCAGGCCGTGACTCCAACGGCCTATTTAAGTGGAATGAAAAGAGATTAATCAGATTAGAAACCGACAAAAAGAAAACCAATGAAAAACCCAAAACCAAACCCCGAAATTGAGGCAATTAAATCAAGCATATGTAAAGAATTAGGCTATCTGCCAGGTGATAAAATTCCTAATAGTAGAGTTTCTATAGCATTAGGTAAAATAGACGCAACAGCTACACTTATCTACGCTAAAACACTTAACCGTAAAGCCAGATTTGCAAAACCCGGAGAATGCCAGTACACAATGGAGCTGGAAAAACAGAAAAAAGAGAAAACAGAGCCAATTAATCCACACAACGGATTGCTTTCAACCAGACAGGCTGCGCAGATTTTAGATATAAAGCTCGACAATCTTCAGCAACACCGCAGGACGGGTAAAATAGAAGCCCAGAAAATAGGCAACAGAATGTTTTTCAAACCGGAGGAGGTTGAGAGGTTTAAAATACAAAGAGCTATTGATAAGCTTTAAAAAACTACCATGCATTAGTGATGTTTTAGCATGGTAATTACCGAATTGAATTAACAAAAGTTAAATTATAAGATATGGCTGAAGATAAGAATGGTTTTTTGCTGTATAAAGATCTCATACATTCTGTTCGAAAATTACCAAAGGAAAAAGCCGGAGAATTGTTCATGCATATTTTGAGTTATGTCAATGATGAAAATCCGGAAACAGAAGATTTTATAATTGAATTAGCCTTTGAGCCAGTTAAGCAACATTTGAAAAGAGATCTAAAGAAGTATAAAACGAAATTAGATAAGAAATCAGAATCCGGAAGGATTGGGAATTTAAAAAAGTGGCATCCAGAGATTTACGAAAAATATGAGTCAGGATTGTTATCTCTAGAAGAAGCCGAAAAGATCGCAAAAGATCGCAAAGTATCGCACTGCGATAATTTTATCGCAAACATCGCTGATAATGATACTGATACTGTTAGTGATAATGTAAGTGTTACTGTTAGTGATAATGATATTCTTTTAGGAAAAGAAACAAAAGAAGAAAAATTAAAAAAAGAAAATTCCGAAGAATTGTTTTGTGATGAACCTGATCCAGTAAAATTATCTGAAGACGAAAAAAGAAAAAAAGTTGCGCAAAAAAAAGAAAAGGCAGAACCGCCCGATTTGGACGCTTTCTTAACGTCAGCCAGGGAAATATACCAAAACGAACTTAAACTCGATTTTTCGCTATACGAATTCGCTGTACGGGCAAAGTACAACAGTTGGATTGAATCAGGATGGAAAGATGGTCACAAAAAGCCAATTATTTCTTGGAAAAACAAACTACGGAATGTCATACCTCACTTAAAACCAATTTATGGAAAATCAAATAATCAAACAGGATCCACAGGAAATAATTTTTCTACCGGGCAAGCAAATAACCAAAAAGCAACCTACAATATCCAAGACGCAGCTGAAAGAATTGCCAAAGATTTTGCAAATGGAAATATCCCGGGAGTCTATTAAATATTCTTCCGCCAACACAAAGGAAAAGCTTGTAAATGATATTTTAACCCTTTTTCAGGTTAGAGACAAAAATCAGGAGAAGAAAGAAATGATGGATACATGGTTGCTGTTTGTATTGGATTTTAGATTTACAGCTACCGAAATTTACTACGCTCACAAGATGGCAATTCAACGGACGTTGCTTGATCAGAACGGAAATGAGATTGAGTGTTTGCCAATGTTGTCAACCAATACCACCGGAAAGATTTTGAAAGCTTACGAGCGATACAAACAAAACGATAAGCAACTGGAAGCCGGAAGAGAACAACTGAAGAAAATTTTAAACCCAGAACCGGAAAGATCACCAGAAGAAATCAAAGCTGAAAAGAAAAAGAATTGGGATGCATTGGTGGAAGCTGTGAAAAAAGGTGAAAAATGTGAACATGCTTTTCTGTTTTACGAATTCGCAATCAAGAAAGGAGGATTGTCAAGCTTTGTGAACGACACAGATGGTCAAAAAATCGCAATAAAAGAGAAAATGATACAAATACTCGCCAAAGAAAAATTAAAGCCGAATTCGGTCTTATTTAACGCTTTTGAATTAAAACAGCTTTCAGAGTATTTCGAAGACAAGAAAAAAGCAATGACTAACGATATAGCATTTGCTTTTGATAGACTACATGCAATGGCGATAACTCACGTGAAAAATGACAAGGTTTATGAGTGGGTTTCTGAACAAATAAAATCAAAAGGCCATGAAAACAAAAGTTAACCGAACGCCAACGGATATGCTTGATGATTTGAGAATCTACTGTTTCAGGCTCCGGAAAAAAGGATTGTCCTTACATAGAATTGCTATGAAGATCGGAAGAGATCATACAACAGTTATTTTTCACTTAAAAAAATACAATGATCTTTCCATGTTTGATCGAAAATTTAAAACCAGAATTAAGGAGTTTGAAGAAAATGAATTCATCAAAAAATATGAGGCCTTTAAAAAGAGATTCTGCAGTAATGTCATTTGTTGAATCTCAAAAGCCAAAGAAGCCTGTTAAGACTGTGGGTGAAATGTATAAGGAGTTAAAGAAAGAAGAAAGGCTTACTCAATAGTCAAAGTATTAAGTTCGATTGAAAGTTCTTTTAATACCTCCATTGCCTTAATAGCATCTTTCTTAGAAAAAGATCTTCCATCAGCATTATTTAACTTTCTGCTTAAATATGCAGCAGCGTTCTTATTCGTAGGCCACATTCTACTAGCGATGTACGAAAGGTCAACCTTACAATGATTTTTTAAATAATCTTCAACTGTCATACAGCAAAGATATAAAAAATAATGTACAAAAATATTTGTACTGTACAAAAATAATTGTACATTTGAAAAAGCAAAAACGATAACAATTAAAATTACAACGTCATGGAAGAGATACAGATCGGTAAGGAATATAAAACTAAAGGAGGTTTTAAGTTGATTATTAATCATATTGATATTAAACATAGAAGACCATATTTAGGCTACTTCTATCATGCGCGAGGTCATAGAACAGTTTCGTACTATCATAATCTTACAAATGAAGAATCGGAGCTTGAAATAGTGTCTGAATGGGATGAATCAGAACTTCCAATATACTACAACAAAGAAGTTCCATTTGATGAAGATTACAGAGAAATACCGACAAACATTGATCATATAAAAGGAGCTATTGAAGCGAATAAAGATTTATGGTTTATCGATAAAAATGGCAACAAGTATCAAGGATCTAAAACTTGGGTAGACATTTTAAATTACAGGTTAACTGGCAAATTCCCAGAAAAGAATCTTTTCAACTATGAAAAAGCCTGATTAATCTAAAATTCACATGGTTAGTTTTTCCGGGTGGCGTTTTGATCCATCATGTCGCCCGGGTTTTTCAAACGATTAATTTTTACAAAATGAAAAATAGCAAATACATTAAAGTATCAGTATCGGATCGGCTGCCGGAATCAAATACCGACGTAATAATTTTGGGAGATATGGAAGATGTGTCAAAGGGATATGTATCTGAACATAAAAATTGGTGGCAATATGGAAGCGATACAGTTGATAATATTGAATACTGGCTAGAAGAAAAGCCAGACTATGAGGATGAGATGAAGGAGATGCTTGCAAAGTGCATGTTAGAATTTGGAAGATTTAAAGCTGAATTTGGGCAAGCTAGCAAATTAGAATTGGAAATTAAATCCCTTTTAACCAACTAAAAACATAATCATGAGAGAGAATAAATTCCGCGGACAAAGATCCGACAACAAAGAATGGGTATTTGGAAATTTATTAAAAACATCTGTAGATAAAAAGCCAGATCCTGAATTTACAGATGGTATACAGGTTTTTGAAAATGGAACTTTTAAAGCGGTTCACGCTGTTATTTCCAAAACTGTTGGGCAGTTCTACATGAATCTTCAAACGTATGATAATGAAGTACAATCATTTGATGCTTACGAAGGCGATATTATCGAAGTCGGAAGATATACACCAACTAAATATTATACAGTGATCATAGAAGACATAAGAAAAAAACCTGATAATCTATTTGGCGATAGCGTTGTTTCGCGAAAGCTATTAGGCAACATTCACTCCAATCCGGAGCTACTAAAATAATCACAATCATGAGCAGATTAAAGACACATTATGATCCTTTTGGAAATCCAAATGATGAATATAGTTGGAGTGATTATGGATATTGTGGAACGTATATATCAGATGGGAATTCCTCCGGGTATAGACCTAGTGTTACATGTAAAAAATGTAAAAAGATTTTTGAAAAAGCTGATGCAGAGGTTGCAATTGCGAGACTGAACGAGCTTAAAGACATGCAGAGTTTCGTTGACTTCATGAACGATTCAAAGAAAAAATAAACGGAACCTGGACCGTATTCTTTCCGGGAAATCAAAAACAATTTTAAGTGCAAAAACAGTTCGTAAAAAACAGCGAACGCACCCGTCTTATGTCAAATTTTAAAAAATATAACAATGAAAAATATTAAAAGAGCTTTTATAAATGGTATAACCGTTCCTTATTATTTACACATCGAAGGAGGCACAGGGCATGGTAATAAACAACTAGGGGGCACATTTAATTTTACCGCTGGGTATTTTAATCCAACTGAATTAGATGGCCGTGGGCTTGTTTCACTTGAAAAATGGTGTGAGCAGAAAATCATTCCTTTTGTTCATAGAGAAACTTTTGATGAAATACTGTCTAAACTTGAAAAATTTGAAAGATGAGTCACCAAGAGAAACAAGAGATCTTTGATCAGTATGCAAAAAGTAACGGTTTTGATTGTTGGGCTGGTTTACAAAGCACCTGTGATCCAATAATATTAAAACGACATGTTTTCAGAGCCTGCGATCTCGTACAGGAGGAACAGCAGAAGAGAATAGCAGAGAATGTAAATTCAGAAACTATACAAACGACATTCGGACCATTTGAATGTTATGACAAAGACTCAATCATTAATCCCGAAAATCTTATATCATGAAACTGAAAAAAAACGAATGTAAAAATATTGCAAAGGTATTGATTGCGTATCAAGGAATTTCATTAGATCAATTTGCGTTTGAAGATTGTTATGATATGATTGATGATAAAGATGTAGATAATATTCTTAACGAAATTAGAGAAGAATGTAAAAAATCCATAGCTAGAATTGCTGACAAATTAGGTGTAGACATAGACTATAGATCTACTGAATCTGTAATTGAAACAATGTATTTTGAATCATGAAAGAACTAGAAGAACTAACCCGGGAGATACGTGAGAAGCTGCCAAGGCTGACTAATGTGCAAGAGTACACAATGAATGACGGATCTAAAATACAATGGGGAGAAAATTTTCCTGTATTACTTAACGATGTTCTAGACTGGTTACAAGTAAAAAGCCAATCAGATTTTGAACCGGGAGATAAAAGGTACTTAACCCACTTTTTAGCCTTTAAACTATCTGAGTGGGATCTTTCAAGTCCCTATTTAGGAGACCAATCCCCAGAACTAATAAAATTCCTTCACTCACTTATAAAAACAAAGCAACTTTAACCAATAAATAAATTATACAATGGAAAACAAAATAGAATTAGAAGTTGAGTTCTGGCAAAAAGTAAAATATTCCGGAACTATAAAAGTAACGCCAGAAGAGGCTGAATTATTAAAAGATGCAGATGGCGGAGATATAGAACAGTATTTGAGATCTGATGGAAATATAGACAGCAATCCTCTGTACGAGTTACTTCAGGATTTAGCTAATGATTCTAATGCGAGTGATTGGAATGATGAATTAGAAGATTTTACAATTACTGAAGATTGGGAACACGAAGTTTAACCCCGTGCCATCTTAGGGTGGCACTTTAAAACAATAAAAATAAATCATGATAGAACCGCACGAACTGAGAATAGGAAATTTTGTTGAAGTCGAGAATTATAAAATAATTCAGTTAGAAAATATACATCCTAAAGGGACGACAAAAGGAGACGAAATATATTTAAGTTCTATGTTAAAACCCATTGAACTAAGCGAACACTGGCTTTTGAAGTTTGGATTCAAACATACAGGAGGGGGATTTTACACTCATTTACCAAGTTTAATCCAAGCTTGTAATGTAAGTGATAAATTTTATAACGTTGGATTCAAAGACTCTAATATAGGCCGTTTTTATTATGTCCACCAGCTTCAAAACCTGTATTTCGCCCTTACCGGGGAAGAACTAAAAATTAAAGAATCATGAAAATAGAAATTAAATACCCCTTCATTTGTTTTAATATAATTCAAATTGATGTGGATGATGACAAGGCAGAAGAAATTCTAAATGACTGTCAAGAAAATCAAGCTCAATTCATAATTGATAATATTCCAGTAGATGATTATTTAATGGTGCCAAACGGCAAGAAAGGAATTGTTTCAGCGCTTGATACAGATATTTATGCACATATAAAAGAAGTAAAACCATGAAACAGTTAGAGATAACCACGAATAAAAGACTTCTTATTGTTGAGTTTGACGATATGGATCATTTAGAAAATGTGTTGTCCTGCAATAAGCAAGGTATTAGATTTTGTACGGATAATGATGAGCCAACAAAACTCATCTGCAAAGGTTCGGATCTTACTGAGGATATTGCGAAGGGATTCCAACATAAAAATATGGGAATAGCTCATAATGGAGAATACTTATCAGCTATTGAAGAATTTAAATTTCATATCAGCAATAATGGCTACCATTGGGGAGATAATCCGGTGAAAAAGCCAAATAAAAATGAATTTCACAAAACTGAGGATTTCCTTGAAAAAGAAGACGAATATAATGATTACGAATCCAGAACCTTAAACCCTGAGAAATGTATAATATTTGAAATACTGTAAAGATGAAAGAAAGATATTTTTTTATTTCATATTCAATAAGAACTGATAAAGTTTCAGGATATGGAAACTGGGGATACATAACAAGAGATGGTAAATTTTTTAATAAAAAAATTGTCGGAAAAGCAATAGCAAAAAAAAGTGGATTCAAGGAAGAAGACGTTGTTATTCTAAATTTTAAAGAATTCAATAACGAATCAGATTTAAATAATTTCTTTGATTTAAAAGATGATTAATTACGGAAACCCACAATACAAAACCAAATAACCAAACTAAATTAGAACTATGAAAGAATTTATTAACGAATGTATGCTGTTCAGAAATAAGGATACAGAATTGAGAATAATAGGCGCGCTTGCTTGGTTTTGGATTGGCTGCGTGATATACTTAATTTTATATCTGTTTTAGTATCTTTACTCCCATGGAAGAAATAGAAAGACAATTCTTTGAAGCTTTAGAAGTTGAATTTAAAAAATCAGGTGGTAACAATGGCATAGATCACAATATAATCGATCCTATTTTAAAAATGCCATTAGAAGAAAGAAATGAATACATATCCAAGCTTTTAAAAGAAAAGAAGATAGTCAAAATTAACCACCTTAACGGAACGAGCTACACGCTACCAAAATAAAGCCCCTGAATTAACAGGGGTGTTTTTTTAATTTATTTTAACCTTTGAAATTCTGTACTTATCAATTATAATAAACCTTTCTAATTCGTCTTTGTATTCTGTTTTTGCAGAAGACCATTTATTGCGAACAGTGCTTTCAGTAAAATCATACTTACGAACTAGTTCAGATAGCTTCATAAAGTACTCGCTTTGCAGTGTATGAATATTTAGTATTTGCCAAATCATAGTATATTAACTTAGTCTAGTTGCTGTATATTCGATGTCAGAAATTTCGCCTTCAAATTCATCATAGTAATTAAAATTAAGGCTTTGCCCAATTTTTAAATCTGTCATTTCACTTTTTCTATTAAGGGTGTATCCTTGTATTTTTTCACCAATAACACTCAAAGTATCTGTAAAAGTCTGGCTTTTATTTGTTAGATTATTCTTGATAATTAAAGAATACATTCGATTGTCTATTTCTTGTAATCCCAAGAAATATGGACTATCTTTCTTAAACCGTCCTTGATATTCAACTTTTATAAGCGAATTATCTTTTTTCCAAATATTGCAAGTCCCTATTACATAGTGAAAATCAATTGTTTCAATACTTTTTAAAAATTCAGTAGCAATTTCCGTAGCTAAATTTATATCTGTTGTATTTATCCAAATAGCTTGAAGTCTGCTGTCGTGTCTAATTACTTTAATATCCATGATTGTTATTTTATACAACAAATATACAAAATAAATCTGAATATACTAAAAATAGTATAAAAATATAACTAGTTAAATTTATACTAATTATTGTATTGTTAGATTAATTAATAAAAATTGTTAGTAAAAACTATAAAAAAAGTTAGATTTAGTGTTGTTTTGTAAGTTTAGTATTCGTAAATTTACTGTAAAGCAGTTGGAAATGAAGGAGATAAAGCCTAAGGAGTGCGTAGTGTGTGGGGAGGATTTTATGCCGTTTAAGACAACTGAAAGAGTTTGTTCTTTGACCTGCGCACTTGCTTATGCTAAATCAGATGTCGACAAGAAAAACGCTAAAGCTTGGAGAAAAGAGAAGAAGATCAGGAAGGAGAAATTAAAGACTCAAAGCGACTGGCTACAAGATCTCCAAAAGGTATTCAATGAATTTATCCGGATTTCCCAGAAAGGAAGTAAATGTATAAGCTGTACGAATGATGAGCCAACTGATGCTGGTCATTATAGAAGTGTAGGAGCTCACCCAGAGTTACGCTTTGAAGAAAAGAACGTCAACCTACAGTGCAGAAAATGTAATGGATATTGGGGCGGAAATTTAATTGAGTACCGGAAGGGTCTTGTTAAGAAGTACGGAATTGAAGTTGTGGAGTGGTTAGAAGGCCCACATGAGCCGGTTAAGCTGTCAATTCCAGAGATAAAAGAAAAGATTGAGTATTACCGCGGAAAGATTAGGGAAATGAAGAAGAAAGCGGTTGTGTGATATGATTAATTTTTGTTGTTGAATTACCAAGCACAGATGATGAGTGCAGAGGGGGAGGAGAGTTGGTTTATGAAGGAGGGTGCTTGGTGTTTTTTTAAAGGAATTTAAAATGGAAAATGTTTTCTTAATAACAAATAAAGAGCGAACTAAGTTTTTGTGCAGAAATTCAACTGGGAGGTATTTTGACATACCAAAGAAACGAAAAGACATAATCACTTACCCAAATGAAGGATCAGCTAAAATGATTGTCGGGCATCACAGAGGCGATTATAATTTAGACTCTAATGACAAAAGCGAAATGATGGTAGTTCAATATGAGCTGATTCTAAAAGAAGTTGTAGAAAAATAAACGTGATGCTAGCATATAGGTAATGCGCCAGCGTAAAAGTTGGAAATCCGGTTCGAGTCCGGAGCATCAGCAAAACGGTTCCACAATCTATAAAATAAGAATTGAAATCTAGTGAAGTAGATTCTTTTTTAGGTGATGTTAATATGATCAAGTGTACATAAGTCATATTAAGAGGTTCGATCCCTCAGGAATCACAATAAAGAACAGTGGCGGAAGATAGACGCTAAGTGTGAATGTGAAAACATGAAACCGTGGGTTAACAGATGGGGCGCCAACCATCGTGCAGGTATCGAATCCTGCCTGTTCTTTTTAGATTGATTTAATGCAGTAGGAACTATTTTTTTCATATTAATATTTTGTGATTTGGTGTCCCGCTGCTGTAATAGGTAGCGGGGTTTTTAATTATTAGAATATGATAAGATTTTTAATAGGTTTCGTAAGCGTAATTATAGTTTTCTACTTGGTTGGCGCTTTTATTTCTGGAAGTTTAAACTGTGCTTTATGGCATGTAGTGCTTAAGAGTATTTTAGCGTTTGTAGCCTTAGTACTGGGCGTAATTGCTGGAATAATAAATACAGATAGGAGGTTTTAATTTAGGGAGTATGGGATTATTTAAAAATAACTGGAGTAATTGGGAAACATTGTCTGTGGGGACTATTGATTCTCAGATGTACTTATTGCAAGCTAGAAAGCATAAGAATGGAAAGGTTAGATTTCGGGTAGAAGTTTCTGCTCATGCATATGGAACTAAAATGGATGAAATAGAAGAAAACCTTAAAGGTAAACTATAAACTAATTTTCTATGGCAGAGGGAGTGACAGGGAGTGCGGTGAAGGCGAAATACTCAATGAGTAGAATTAAGGAAGATCTACCTGGTGAGGAGTGGAGAGAGTTAAAAAACTATCCTGATAGATACTTAGTTTCTAATTACGGCAGAGTAAAGAGTACTATAAAAAAAACTCCGGTAATACTTAAAAAGTCTTTTCTAAACAATAGATTTCATGTGGTACTTACTGACAATAGAGGAAGACAAAAAATAGAATTGTGTGGAAGGTTGCTAGCTTCAGAATTCTTAAGGTATCCACAAGAGAACGAAGTTATCAAATACAAGAACGGAGATAAGAAATTAGACGTGCTTGATAATATTGAGTGGACTAGCAAAAGAGAAAGTATAATTGCTGCAGTAAATAGAGGTTGCTACCCAAAGAGTCTAAACAAGAACGAAAATAACGCAATGGCAATTCTTTCAAAAGAAGACGTTAAAAATATTAGACGAATGAGAGCTGAAGGCGTAAAATGTATTGATCTAAAAAACAACTACAATGTGTCGATAGGTTGCATTCAAAAAATAGTAAATAATAAAACCTGGAAAGATATTTAATATGGAAAATCAAACATATACGGAAAAAGACTTGGTAACATTCGGAGAATATTTGCTTTCTAAAGAAAGAGAGAAAAGAATCGAAGGAGATTTGCATGGTAAAAGAACATATCAGCCTATAGACACTAAAAGAAGAGTTTATCATGCTGATTTAGAAAACTGGAAGAATGAAAAAAGGAAATGATATAAATGAAGGTAGGACTTCTGATGGTAAATTTTCAGAGGGTAATCCTTTTGGGCGTCCGGCTAAGTATGAAGATGAAGAGTCTTTAGCGAATAAGCTAATAGAATATTTTGAATGGATTAAAGGTGATTACATCATTGAGCGTAAAATCACGAGTAGAACTACAGGAAAAGGGAAAGACGCTGTTACTACAACTGAAGATGAACCAGTAAAAATATGGGTTCGTCATCCGGAGGAACCTAGTATTACCGGATTAGCTATTTATCTAGGTTTTGAAAGCCGTCAATCTCTTTATGATTACGCAAAAAAAGATCCGTTTTCTTACATGATAAAAAAAGCACTCTTGTTTGTTGAAAATAATTATGAAAAAGGTTTATGGAGTGATAAAGTCGCGGGAGTAGTATTTGCACTTAAAAATATGGGATGGGCAGATAAGCAGGACATAACAACTAACGGCAAGGATCTGAATAATAGAATGGTAGTTGAAGTTAGGAATACCGGAGCTCCAATTGTAAATTCTGAATCAGATGTCAACACTAATAGAGAAGGTTAATTTATTTGCTGAGTCGCCAACATACGACTATAAAACAGGTAAGTTCACAGGAAATGCACAGTGTGGGGTTATTTTCACGGAACTACTAAACTCAGATGCAGATATAGATATTCTGCAAGGGGGAACAGATAGCGGTAAAACATATGGAGTTATACAGTTCTTCTGTTATATTGCTATTAATGAACCACCTCCAAAAGTAGATCCGATTATTACAGTTCTTGGGGCAACAATACCCAATTTGAAAAAGGGTGCGTATCGACATTTTAAAAATATTGTAAACAATTCTCCATCTTTACCTAGCTACATCAAAAGATGGAATGAAACAGATAGGACGGTTGAGTTTACCACAGGATGGATTGTTGAGTTTGTATCTGCAATTGATGAGCAAGATGCAAAACAAGGAAAGAGACAATATCTTTTAGCAAATGAAGCTAATGGTATTGATTGGCTTATATTCTGGCAAATGGCAAAAAGAACCAGAATTAAAACCATTATTGATTATAATCCTACTGCAGAGTTTTGGGCACATCAAAAATTAATCGGAACAGATAAGTATTCAAATGACTTAAGCGCATCGGTAAAATTAATAATTACAGACCATCGCCATAATCCTTTTCTATCTTACCAAGATCATTTCAGAACCGAAAATATACAGGATGATGATCTTTGGAAGGTTTACGCAAGGGGCATGACCGGAGCATTGAAAGATGTTCTTTTCAGAAATATAAATTACATAGATGAATTTCCATCAGACATTGGATATATCTACACCAATGACTTTGGATTTACAACGGATCCAAATGCTACAGTTAAGTATTCAGAAACATCTACAGACATCTTTGCAGAGCTATTAATTTATGAACCTATTGAAACAGCAGAGCTTTTGGACGCTGCGTTTGTTTCAATAGGAGTTGAAAGAGAAGTTGCTTTGATTTGCGATTCTTCAGATAAGTATGTATCAGAATCAAAAGGGACGATAAAGATGGTTAGGGATTTAATGATGTTGGGCTATGAGGCACATAAAGTATCTAAGACAAAGTCAGTAATGTACTGGCTTTTATCAATGAAAGGGAAGCGAATTAACGTGGTAAAGAATCACCTATATAAACATGTTAGAGAAGAAGCGCAAAACTATAGACTAATGGAGATAAATGGCGTGAAAGTTAATCAGCCTATCGACAAGTTCAACCATTTCTGGGACGCTGTAAGATATGGACATATGGCATGGAATCAATCTTATACAGTGGAATCGGAAAGAAATTAATCATTGAAAATTAACCGACCGTTTTTATCTCTTTTAGGCACAAAACCTAATGTGCAAGTGCATCCATGCTCGCATGTGCAATCTTCATGTGGAAGTAATTGGTTATTTAAAGCATACTCAAAATTATACTTTTTGTTATCATCATCTCGACATCGTTTGCAAATTTTATCGTTTTTCTTGCTTATGATAACGATTTCATAATCAATCATGTTGGTAGATTCGTAGGTGGATTTAATCAGAGAATCATAGTATAATGTTTTAATATATTTATCCCTTGTCTTTTCCTTAGGATCAGAAAACATTAACATTTCAAAATAGACCTCAGTTAGTTTTTGATTATTCCCTTGATGTTTATTTACTAGAGAATTTAATTTTCTCCATATATAATTTTTTAATCCATCGATGTTATTATTCAAATTTAGCTGATCTAACTCTTTGTTTAATTGTAGGATGTCAAATCCAATCTTTGACAATCTAAGAAATTGTTTCTCTTTTAATTTATTGAATTTAGTATTCATGTTTCAATATTGTTTAATTCTAAAATAAACAATAATCTTTAAATAAACAAAACAACACTCATCAAGTCATAATTACAGCAGGGTTAAGTTTGTAGTGTATTTAATTAAAACACATTGCATTGGGCCCGGCTGAGTTCATAAAAAAGAAAGTAAACCACGATAATCTCCTTAAGGCTAAACAGCAGCATAAGGATATTTCGTATTTGGTACAATCGGAACTACAGTCTGAAATAACAATAGAATACCTTACTACTTGGGCAAACAGACGATATGCAACTGATAATAAATTTCTAAATTGGGTTAAGTCAGTTTTCAAAACAGATAATTTCCTTTCATTTTATAAATACTTAAGACATCCGCTACCATCAGCAAAGATCGTGAACGAAGATGTGAAGCCTAAACTAAGAAGAGTATTCCATGCCGAAGACTCTATTTTCAAATATACATTACGGGGTAAGGTAGAAACATGTCATTCAGATCTCAATTCTAAAGAATTTGATGAAGAGTTATTCAATGCTATCCTTTTTAATCACAACGGCATAGTTGCCCAGGATGTTAGCACAACGGATTACGAATACCGAGAAGTGATCCCCATTACTTCAATAGTTTCAGTTGACTGTGATAAGGACAAGATCAATAAGATCGCCTATAACTCTTATTTAGATACTGAAAATGGAAAAATATATGGCTACACATATCTGGATAAAGAGCAGTATTTATTCTTTGATAGGGATTTTAACTTAGTCAGTCAGAGTGTGCATGATCTCGGCGAATGCCCGGCGGATTGGATTTCAAGTGAAAATATGTTCACTACAAATAATGTAGTTAAGAAGTCTATTTTCTCATATGTAATTGCTGATCTTGAAGAATATGTTTTTTTAAAGACGCTTCAAAGGATGACTGAGCCTAACGGGGCTATACCTGTAGCGGTACAATTAAACTCCAAAGAAACGAAAGCCGCAGGCGAACTGAAGAAAGGATTGTCAAAAGAGCCAATGTCACCAACTATACTTGGGTCAAATTCAGATAAAGATATTTACCCGGTTCCTTCGTCCGAAAGTCAGCTACAAGCTGGTACAATCATAAAAGTTACACCACCTTCAGATGCTGACGGAAACATAAATATGGATGTAGTTCAGAACTACTTCCAATTTCATTACATGCCAATCGAGGCTCTGGCTTATATAGACGACAGAATAAAGGATATTGAAAATAGAATTAATTCGTCTTTAATCGGAGACTACAAAGAGCAAAATGAAGCCGCCAAAAATGAATTACAGGTAGAAAAAGGCTACAACGGAAAAGAAGACAGGTTAAGATGGATGTCAAACGAATTAAGCAGAATTAAGCAACTTTCTGACTTTAAAACATTGGCTTTATTGCATGGTAGGGATAATATAACTGTTGAAGTTTTTTTTGGAACTGACTTTTTTATTGAAACTCTAGATGACCTTTTTAATTCATTCGATAAAGCGCCGAATGCTATTGAGCGCAGAAAGATTCTCAAAAGAATTTCTCAAAACAGAAATAAACATAATCTCCAGCAGGCTAAAAGAGATGTCATTCTCTATACATTGATTCCTTACATATCAGATAAAGACTTTGAGACAGCGCTAAAAAGGGATATTGATCCAATAACTTTCGAATTCTACACAAGGTTTGAATACTGGATTTCTCTTTTTGAGGCAGAATACGGGCAGATAGAAGAATTCTACGAAGGATTGGGAGAAATGAAGGATAGCGAAAAGATAATCCGCATAAATAATTTAATCAAAAATATAATTCAAAATGAGAGTACAATTAAAGCTTAGGCTATACTACGGTAAGCAGATGTATGACTCTAAGGGAAATGTAGTAACAAGAAACGAAGGGATTTCTATACAATATGATACATTGGAGTACATGAACTTTATGAAGCATCTAATTGCTAACGGCGTGTCTTCAGTTAAGGTTGAAAAAGCTTACAATCTGGATGAAGCAAACGACAATGAATCTGTTCAATCGCCAAATAGATATAAGGAGATTGAAGACGTATCAGAATACGAAAACGACATAAAGAAGTATTTGGAAGTACCAGAGAAAGAGTTGACGCCTGAACAAAAAAGAATTAAAGATCTGGAAGAAAAACTAGAGTCATTATTACAGAATCAGCCAGAGCCAAAAGAGTATAAGCCGGGATTATCTGTTGGAAGAAAAAAAGTTACAGAATCACCAGAACCGAAAGAGGAATAACAGAAGTAAAACATTTTAATTCATAAAAGATTATGGAAATATTATCAGAAGAAGTTATTAAAGAAACTGGGTTGACTCCTGAGCAAGTGTCAGCATTAACTCCGAAACTTACAGACTATTTTTCAGATCAGAAAAAAGAGTGGGATAAAAAAGCCAATGATAACGCAGAGGGAATTCTCTCTGGTGCCGCTAATTATCTTCAAGAAAAAACAGGCGTTAAAGTAGAACGCCAACAAGGCGAAAAGTTCGGTGATTACGTTGCGAGAATATCGTCAACTGCTTTAGAAAGTAAGGCCTCTGAAATTGAGAATTTAAAATCTGAATATCAGCAAAAGATTAAAGAGTTTAAGGGAGATGACGCAACGAAAGCTGAATTGGAAATAGCAAAGCAGAAGCTTGATGCTGCTCAGAAGCAATTAGCCAATTATGAAGAGCTAACGGAAAAGGCTTCTAAATACGAGTCGGCATCGAAAGAGTTGTCTGAATTTAAGGTTATGGCTGCTTTTGGCAATGTTAAACCTGCTTTTTCTAAAGAGGCTAATCAATATGAAGTGAAAGCAAAATGGGATGATTTCCAAAAAAGAGTTCAGGATAAATACAGTATTGAAATAGTTGATGGGGAGTATATTGCTGTAGACAAAGAAAACCATTATAAAAATGTAAAGCTTTCAGACCTGGTCAATAGTGATTCTGAATTGAAAAGTATCACGGGAGAAAGAGTTGTGCCGGGTGTGGGTTCAAAATCATTTAAGATCGAAGGACTTAATGAAGACGTACCAGAGGAAGCTAAAAAAGACACCGCTAAAAGGGCAGCCTTTATTGAGGCCCAATTAGCCAAAGAAGGGTTAACCGTTACGTCTCCGGAATATGCTAGACGATTCGGAGAACTAAATAAAAAAATAAAAGAAAGTTAGACGCGAAAGACCGCAAAACGTATTAAAAATTAATTAAAACAAAAAAAATGAATTTAGATGCTACAATGTGGCTGGATTATCAAGACGTCAATTCGACTAATGAGAAGCGTTTTGCGCAACTTGGCGTTTTAGATCTTGTTAAGGACAGCACACAATTTACAGATTACATCTCGCCAACTGCGAGACAAAGATTAAGCGAATCTTCTTCTTTAAGAAATGTTAAGATTCCAGTGATTAAAGATCAGGAAATCGAAGTGACATCGACTCCTGGGTTTGTTATTCCAGCCAACCAAGAAGTGTCAGATGAATATTCATTTGTTGCTTATGATGTTTTCTCAGGATTTAGACATCATCCAGCATTGTACGGTAATAATACCGTTGATGCTGAATTTGCTCTTAGAGAAAAAATGAAGAACATCAGTTATGAAATGGGTAAGAGAGTTGAATCTATTCTTGTAACCAATTTGGAGGCGAGAAAAACGCAAAAACTTGGTTTTACAACACAGGTAAGCCAGGGAGATGGAACATTCAACTTCAACACTACTACCGATACACTAGAGGTAAGCAAGGCTGCTCAAAAGGAGACCATGTTCTTCAATATCGATGCCCTTATGGAATCCAACGAAGTAGGAGGGGGTTACAGTTATGTAACTTCTAGAGCTGGGTTAACCGTACAAAAGTCAGAATTAGCTAAATACGGAATGGCTAACCAGAAAAACCTGCAGGCTCTTAATTTCCCTACAATGGAAAGACTGTATGAGACAGGTACTATCCTTCCAAATAGTGCTGTTTTCAACGGGTTTGCCGTAAGGGATGGAGCTATGGGTATCATTGAGAATTTCCCTTGGGATTTCAGAAATGGAACTGTCATTGACGGTAAGAAATGGTCTACATCAGGTATTGAGTTACCATTTACAAGAATGGTTGCAAATGTTTATGTAAACAATGCTGCAACGGATGCAACTGCCATGGTTAGTGCTGGTAAAGATTCAAATCTTATTATGACTCACTTCCAAGAGATGGCTATTTGGCATAGATTCTATGTTGTGTACAGATATAACAGTGATCTGGCCAATAGAGTGAATGACATTGTAAAAATCACAGGTTTAACAACTTAAAAAAGGAGAAATGGATTATAATATTTCATATTCAAATGGAGAGGTAGGAGAAAGTGAAAAGGTTTATGCGCTTGTCGTAACAGACAATACAACTCTTACAGCAAATGATTCAGGAAAAATCATTCTTGTAGGAACTGATGCAAAAACCATTACGCTTCCAGCTTCTAAAGCAGGATTAACTTTTACTTTCGTTAATATCGGCGCTGCTGGAAATAACATTCTAAAAGTTTCGCCTGTTTCGACCGAGGGAATTTCTGGAACAATTACACTGGCAAGTACAGTTGTTGTTCTTGATGGTACTGTAAACAAGGCGGCAATTAATACTAAAGCCACATCTGTAACAGGAGATAGTTTGACGATACTTGGAACCGGATTAACAGGAGCAAAAGCTTGGGTAGTACTATCATCAACTGGTATTTGGGCTAGAGAAGCATAAAAAATATAGTATCATGAAGTTAGGATTTGCAGAGGAATACACGAGCAACGTAAAATTAGATGAAGAACTAATACTGAATTCAAAAACAGGAATAGTTCTAAACAGTGGTATTCACCCATATATTACCGTAGATAATCTTCTGCATTTTCTGCCTTCAATTGATATTCAATTTAATCAATATGAATCATGGAAAACGTATAATAACTATTCCGAAAGCAGAAACAGAGCCGATGTCGTAATATTTAACGACATGATGTATCAATGTCTTGTAGATGGAACAACGGGAGTGCAACCTGATGCAAATTCAAACAAATGGTTATTGACTAATAAGGAAAGTTTAGTAATTAAATCATGGATTGAAAAAGTTAAAGATAAGGCTATTTCTGATCTGTATCTATCTAAAAGGCTTATTAATTCTCAATACATATATGAAAATGGAGAAAGTAATGTGAATTTACCAAATAACTATTCAGGGTGGGTTTTTGAATCGAAAGGAAGCGATTATATAACCATTACTCTGAATGAAATATCGGTACAGGCTACTACAACTAATCCAATAAGCTTATATGTCATAAATCAAGGAAAATTAGTTGATACACTTACTTTACATCCTAAAAATGGAGAATTATTTTTTGAGGAAATCAACTATTCTTTTTCAAAACCTGGAAGATGGATTTTTGCAATAGATAGTCGTGAGGTAAAGTCAAACTTTGGATGGGTTGATGAATTGAAGTACGACGGTTTTATCTGTTATCCGGTTACCGGAATAGGAAATAGCCCGGAAAGTTCAAATTTCACTTACAATAATGTTTCTAATGGTTTTGGATTTAATGTGTCTGTGTCATTAAACAGCGAAACTTACATTAAGTATAATTTTCAAAATCTTAATTCTTATGTGAAAGCTTGTTTCGAGTACATGACATTATTGATGTTCTCTGCAAATTCACATCAGCGAAGTAATCGCACAGAGAATGGTATCAACAAAGACATGCTTCTTGTGGAAACTAAAGATCTGGATGCTAATACTTCCGTAAAGAGGTATTTTCACGAGCTTAAAGAAGCAAAAAAGGTGATCCAGAAATCGTTTGACACGCAGATAGGGTATGAAGGAGGATTTGATGTTGAAGTAATATCTGTATAGAAATGATACACGAGAGAATTAATCCAATTGGTCTAGATCATTTAATTCATAAGGTGCAAAAAAAGATTTATGCGATCTTGAATAGCAAATGGGGTATTGATATTGAAGCGTATCCAAGATGCTATGTAATTGAACACGATCAAGAGAAAAGGACAGTCGAACATTATACATCCAACAATGAATACAGCGGTAATTTAATTGTTTCTGAAAGCGATAAGTTTTTCTTCACTGCTGAAGATGATCAGGAAAGATTAAATAACATACAGTTTGAAACAAAAGTAAAACTCTATTTCATTCTTGATCTAAAATTCATTTATCCAGATGAACCTGGCAGATGTGATTCTAAAGTTTTGGCTGATGTTGTAAATGCTGTAGATAGAAGTGGAGGCTTCACAAGTGAATTCGCGATTGTAACTGACTACCAAAGTGTTTTTGAATCGTTTGATTACAACTTCGACAATATGCAGCCTTATTACTGTTTTCGAATTGACCTTAAAACGATTCCTTATTCTATTGATTCAATATGTTAAAAAATAAAATAAAAAAAATAAAATGGCATTAACAATTAAAAAATGTAGCATATCAGATATGGTCGCCAGATTAGGGGGGCTATATTGTGATGAAGAGCAAGTTTCCGGAATTATTTTAGCAGACCGTTCAGTCGCTTTTGATCCGGCAACTTTTACAAAGACAATTCTGGATGGATTTATCCAGCAAGATAAAATCATAGGTACACTTAAATACTTTTCTGCAGAAGATGCGGATGTAGATCCAACTTATACAGATTCTTCTACTGGTGAAAGCACTAAGCAAACGCTTGGAATTAAGAAGTGGAACTTTATGTTTAATAAAGGGAACTGCTTCCAAAACGAAATAAACAAGCTTGATAAGAGCGAAAGATATTCAATTTTCATTGTTTACCAGGATGGTTCTATTCTAGGACAATTAATGAAAGATGGAAGAGTTAAAGGATTCAATGTTAAAACATTTGCAGGAATTAAGAAAGTTAAAACTGCGGCTGAAGGTGGTGGTTCAACTTTAAGAGTAGATCTACTTCCGGATGCAATGAAATACTGGCAGGGGCAATCCGCACTTGTTGAAAGTGATGAAATTGATTTCACGGAATTGAATCCGGTTGCGGGAGTTTCAATTGAAATTACATCTGCATTGGCTGCAGCAGCCACTTCAACAAAAGTGGTTGTTACAAACCAATGTGCAAATAGTAGAATAAATGGACTTACTACTGCTTCAAAGTGGAAAATGAGAAGAAATGGAGTATTGGAGTCGGTAACTGCTGTTTCTGAGGTTAACGGAGAGTACACGTTCACTCATGCAGCATTAGTTGCTACAAACAAAATTTCATTTGAACTTAACGATGCAGGGTATCCTGTTTATGTTCTTGATACGGCATATTATGCAGGAGCATCAGAAACTGAAACAGTAGCATAATGTACAAAGTAGGACTATACACTATTTCACCTGAAGAGCCTTTCTCTTCACTAGAGCAGGCCGTGGAATACATTCAGAAAATTTATCCGGAACTGGATAAAGAAAGCATTGAAAATTATTTAACACCTAAAATAGAAACCAATGGCACGGATAAATCCGGAGACGTTTCTGAAGAGAATTCAGTTAGCAACCAAGATGACTCCGAAACTGGTTCAACAGGCGTTAAAAGAATCAAATCTCCCTCAAATAAACCAGGATAACCTTCTGCGGGGGAAAACGAGTGACGGGGGGCGAATGCCCCCTTACTCTAAAAAATACCGAAGAGGGAATTTATTCTATGCTGATTATAAAAATAGAATGAACCCTTTGAACAATCGCAGGTGGGATTTAAAACACTGGTGGAATAAGGAGTACGACGGTTTGTTTTATAAGAGTATTAAAGTAAAAGTAAATCTTAAAGATGTTCAATTTTCTACAGATTACAATCCGCTTTACATGCGTGGAATTTATGCGATTATAAGCAAATCGCGAATTATAGGTATTACAAAACAGCAAATGAATGATGCTCAGATCAAAAATAAGCCAAAATTGAAAAGACAAGTTTCAAGTATCATTAATGAAGGAAGATTAAAAAAATAATGTGCAATTGTAGCAAACCAATAACCAAAACAGAATGTTATCGTCTTAAAAAGTATGCCGAAGATCCTGAAGGGAGATTCTTTATATATCACATATTTGATGATGAAAGAGGTTTAGATATAGCATTCGTTCCTAAAGGAGAAATACCAAACATAATTGCCTTAGAAAGATATTTTATTGGAAAAGATGGATTGCCGGAGTGGTTTAATGTACGAGAACATCCATGTTTATATGAAGAAACAAATAAAACATAAAATTAGATTTTATCAAGATAGTAAAGATCTCCCATTTTGCAATTATAAAAGAATAGTTCAAACGGGGGATTTTTATTTCATGATTAAAGGTTATGAACCTGGTGATGATGTAAACTATGATGTAAAAAAATTGCAAGAGAAGTTCCAAGAAATAGAAGAGGATTATGCTACTTCTATGAATGTAAAAAATCATGATGTTGTTAATTATGGACAGCACGCAATTTCGACCAATGAATTCAATAAGTATAATATAATTCTTCATCTAATAGAATTGACTATTAGAAGCACTGAGATAAGAAAGTTTCATAAGCTTCCAGAATCTGAAGATTTAAATGCAGGTACAATAAAGGATTTGCTTAAAGATTTTAAAATCCAAAAAAGCGATAATCTTTATAAACAAAGAGAATTTGTTCTAAATAAGATAGAAAAAATTAAAAATGAACTCTTAAAGATTGAGAGTCAAATAAAAAAAGCAGACGCTGAAAGAAAAGATTCAGAATTTGATATAGAAGAACAGTTTGTTAGTGTATGTCTTGGATTAGAAATACCTGTTGATGATACAAAAATATCTCTATACCAATACGGATTAATGGTTAAGGCACTGATAAAAAGGGTTGAGGAAATAAATAAGATGAATAGTCATGCCAGATAAATTAGCAGTAATACAGGCTCAGGAGTCTATAAAAGAATTAAAGCAGATTGAGACTGCTGGAAAGGACGTTAATAAGATGTTCAAAGAAATGGTTACTAATACCAATAAAATTAACCAAGCTTTTAATTCAGGTAGGATTAGAGAGTATTCAGCCGCGATTCGAGAACTTAATCAGTATACTTCTCAGTATACGGCTATGGAAAGACAATTGGCTGATGCATTAGCGAGGACGGCACGATTAGAGCAGCAACAGGCACGTCTTCAGACCGAGCAGGCGAGAACAAGGAGAGAATTAGCCGAAGCCAGCCGATCAGAGAGCCGTGCGAGACAGCAGGCAGCAAGAGAAGCTGCGGCGGAAGCAAGAGCTAACAGAGATGCTTCCAGTGCTCATGCTCAGTTAACCCGCCAAACCCGCCAGACCAGACAAACGGCCCGTGATTACGGAGCAGAAATGATTTTACTTCGTGATAGGTTGAGAAATGGTGAAATTTCCCAGAGAGACTACAGAAGACAAATGGCGCAATTAGGTAGAGATTTTAGAACATCTACGAATGAAGCCATCAGACTTGAAAGAGAATTAAGAAGGTTAAATCAGCAAACGTTACCATCTGAACAAAGAAATGGAGCTTTAGGGGGGCGTGTGACAGATATTCTAAAGGGATTAGGGATTGCGGCCTCAATTGATAATATTGCAAGTTCTTTCTATAAACTCGGTACTGCTTACAAAGACACAGCTGTCAAGCTGGAAACGCTTCATTTAGCCCAAAAATCAATTTTTAAAACGAATGAAGAGGTCGGTAAGCAAAACACTTTTTTAACTGGAATAGCACAAAAATATGGTGTTGAATTAATTTCTTTAAGCCAGGCATATAATAACTTCAGCGCTTCCGCTCAAGGTACCACTTTAGAAGGTGAAAAATCAAAAGTAATATTTGATGCAGTTGCAAAATCAAGTGCTATGCTTGGAGTTACCACCGAAGATACTAACGGGATTCTTAGAGCTTTAGGGCAAATGATGTCGAAAGGAAAAGTTCAGGCAGAAGAATTACGTGGACAGCTGGGTGATCGTATGGCGGGCGCGTTTAGATTGTTTGCTGATGGTATGGGGGTATCAACAGCAGAACTTGATAAAATGCTGAAAAAAGGAGAAGTTATTGCTGAAGATGTGCTTCCGAAATTTGCCGAACAGCTCAATAAAAAGTATAAACTTGGAATTGGTGAAGATATTGATACAGCTCAAGCTTCTATTAATAGAATTACCAACTCCTGGACAATTTTTGTAGATGCAGTCGAAAGTAGATCCGGAAACGTAAATTCTGCTTTCTCTGGAATGTCCCAAGTTATTTCAGGGCTTTTAAAAGAAATAACTCCAAGTCAGTTTATTACCGATATACAAAGACAGCAATTAGAATTTAATAAGCTGGGGCTTTCTTTAAAGGCGAATTGGGAAGATCAAAAAGCAAGAAAGGACATTATTGATCAGATGATCTCTATAAATCCTTATTTCCTTGATGGATTAGATAAAGAAAAAACATCATTGGAACAAATTGAACAAAGATTAAAACTGACTAATCAACAGTACTTACAAAAGATTATCCTGCAAAAAAATATGGATGAACTAAATGAAGTATTGGAAGAACAGGCAGAGAGAATTATTTATATCACAAAAGCGGAGCAGGAAAACGCAGTTGCAATTAACAATTTATCTACAGCTCAAAGAAAAGTATATGACGACCTAATTACAGGTAAAAAAGATATAGGAGATGCATTTGTGGCTTTACGAAAATTAGGTGGAGTAACAGAAGAAACCACTCAATTATTTAACAATATGAGTAATGCTGTATCTTTTGGAGTAATTACCTCTAGTGGTTATATCAGAACAACTAAAAATCTGAATAAGTCAGCTCAAGAACTTACAGATAAGCAAAACGCTCAGTTAAAAACGCTAGACCGATTATTTGGAGCCACAGGAAACATGTTAGGTATAAATACAGACTTAATGAAGTCTAATTATTCCCTTGGAGGATCTTACAATTATTTGGCACAACAACAGGAATTGGCTAAAAGACAGCAGAATCAAGATTATCAAAAATCGATTAAGGCTGCAAGAGAATTAAATCAAGCCTATGCTACATTTAATGGCTATTTCTTTGATTCAAAAACTGCTAGAAATACAGGTAAAAAAGTTGGAGAATATGATGTTGTAAATAACAAATTAGTAAAAAGGCAATCCGCATCTGCTCCAAGTGATCCGGTAAAAATACCAAAGCCAAAGGCTGCAACATTATCACCTGCTCAAAAAGATTTTATAATGATAGCTCAAGGCGAAAGAGATACAGAACTGGCTAATTTGGAAAAAGACAGGTTGGATTTAAAAATTGGGTATGAAGATTATCTTCAAGAAAAACTTAATACTACCATCAGGTACAATAATAAAATTCAAAAATATCTAAAAGGTGCAAATGCTAAAGAAAAACAGATTCAGGGAGCCTCATACAAAAAGGCTATAGATGCAGCCGTACAGTCTAATAAAGAATTGTATGATGAAAGATCCAAGAATTTAAAAGCTTCCTTTGAAAAGCAACAAAACATTATAGAAAGGGAATCAAAGAGTTTGGACCAAGATCAAACACTTAACGATGTAGAGCGTATCAATCGGCAGATCGAACTTGACGGAAAGCTTATTCAAGAGATTACCGACTATTATGATAAACAGGTGGATCTTGCTGCAAAATCCGGACAAAGAGTTATTGAGCTTGAAAATGCCAGGGATGAAGAAATAGGCAAGATAGAAGATAGGAGAATTGAGCGCATGAATTCTCTTCCTGAAGCTGTTTTCAACGAAATAGACAGGCAATCTGCAATTACTCAAAGTAAAGTAGAATCTAATTTTGAAGATCAAAGGTCCTTAATTCTTAAAGATAAGAGTCTTTCTACTGATCAGCGAGCTTACAAACTTTCCCAGCTGGAGAAAGATCTTCAGATTGAAAAAAACAAGGAGGAAATTAAAAGGCTTCAATTATTGCAAGCTCAAATTTTAGCACAGCAGGTTATCAGATCCATGAAAGGACAAGCTGTGATAATTACTCCAGAAGAAGAAAGAGCCCTTAAAGAGTATGAGTCAACTATAAAGAATCTCCAAAATACCAATATCGGACTTGGTATGGATAAAAATTCTGAGGTTGCTCCGGAATGGTTGAAGACTAAGGACATTCTTGTGAAAGGATTCCAGGAGATGGGACTTGGTAATTTTGCAGCTGCTATTGGAGATCAATTTGATGATCTGTATAAAAAAATAATTGAAGGATCATTAACTGCTAAAGATGCTGTAATACTTGCTGCTTCCGGTATTGCTGACGGTCTTTCCTCAATGGTTAATAGCCAGAAAGAAAAAACTATTGCTGCATTAGATGAACAACTTAAATATTCGCAGGAAGCAACAGAGCAGGAATTAGGTTTCATCAATAGCCGTTTAGAAGCTTTAAACAGTCTTGAAGAGCTTACAGCAGAACAGACTGCCGAAAGAAATAGGCTAGAAGATGAAGCAAGAGTTTATCAGGATCAGCAACGCCAACGTGAAAAACTAATTGAAACGCAGAAGGCAAGGGCTGAACAAAAGGCTGCAGCACAACAGGCCCTTATTAATGGTGCTTTGGCAGCAACAATGACACTCGCTCAGATGGGATTCATCGCTGGGGCTATTCCGGCTGCGCTCGCTCTTGGTTTTGGTATCGCTCAATCGGTTGCCATAATGTCCAAAGATCCGGTTCCGAAATATTGGAAAGGTAGAACTGGAGGAAAAGCAGAATTCGCAATTACACAAGATCGGGGACGTGAGATTATTGCAGGTGAAGACGGCCGTATTAAATCTTTAGGTTCTGATTCAGGGGATAAAATGACATGGCTTGATAAAGGTGATACTGTTTACACAGCTGATGAAACGAAGCAAATTTTAAAAACTATGGGACCTTCTGCTAAAATTGGGAATAAGGTTTTCCAAAGAATTGCAAGAGAAAGCATGATAGCCCCGCAAGTTTCCATAGTGAACAATTACAGAGATAATTCAGACGAACTTTCACGAAAGATTGGAGAATATCTAGACAGAAAATTAGAGAAATACTCACATCCAACTACTGAAAGAGTTTTTGGGCAGATACTTAGACATAGGGGCGCTAATAATGCAGAACTTGTTGGAGAATATGATTTAAAAACATTAGAAGAAAAATATTACAGATGATACCAATTAACCATATAATAAACGAAAACGGTGTTAAAAATATTTTCAAATTCATAGTACCCTCTGGACTTTTCCAGGGGGAATATGTAATAAATAAACCTGACGGGTGGGATGATGTAGACTCTATTGTAAATATTGATGATGAATTATTGTTTGTTAAAGATTTTATAATTGGTGAAAATACAAAGCTGAAATTCTACCAGTACAGTAACAAAATAGCTTATGATGTACTTTACAACGTAAAAGAAGAACAAGGTACTGACGGCCGGATTATCTTTAAATGGTTAGCCGTTAAAAATGGTGTAGAGTATGATCTGCTACAAGATAATTTCGAGGTAAATATGAATAAGTACAAAAATACACTCGAAAACAATACTTTCGTTATTGATGTGGACCTGATAAAAAGCGAGTCCCAAAATAAGCTATTTAATCGGGATGATGTTACTATAGATTTGTTCGGGACTAAAGATCTTGACGAAAATACTATTACTCCTGTAGAAACATTTCAATTGGGTTACAAGAAGGGAGCTGCAAAACTTTCAAATTTTTATTCATGGGACATTTCACAAGATATATTAAGCATTAAACCAAGTACATCAGGATTCTTTTCTTTTAGTAGATCAGAAGAATATGAGTTTGGTAGTAATACTAATGAATATTGTGGGATAAAGAATGTTAATTTGGGAAGTATTGGAACTGTTACATTTGAGCAGGGACCATTTGTTTCCACTGATATAACTTTAAAGTCAATTAAAATTGAAGTCAGCAATATGCAGGTTGTATTTGGTAGATTTAATAGTTCTATTACTATTCCTCCAAATGTTGGTTTATACGCCGTTATTTCCGGGTCAGGATTTTTTTATACACAATTATTGAAAAATTTTACATCACAATCTGGAAATAGTGCAGAAATAAAAATTGACAATGAAATTTTCACATTAAATATAAATGATGTTTCCAATATATCTCCTGGGCAAAATTTAAGTTTTTTGTTTTTAACGACAGATGTAAATGATCAATTCATAATGACATCCTTAAAAACTAATACAAGTATTGAAATCACAACAAATATGGAATCTCCTATTGTTAAAACTAGTGGGATACGCTTAGTTGATGCTATAAAACAGGTAGTAAAAAATTATACAGCATCCGGATTAAGTGTCGTTAGTAATTATTTAGGCTTAGGGGGAATTTATTACAACACATCCGTATCTACAGGTGTATATTTAAGAGGATTACCAACTATTTATACTGCAGGTCAAAAAATTAAAACATCTTTCAAATCATTGATTACTGAAGGGGCGGCCAAATTATTGGTTTTAGGATTTGATGTCCTTAATGAAAATGTCATAATAGAAGATTTAGGATATTTTTTTAAAGATATAAAGGTTTTTGATTTATCTGATAAAATATACCTGCAAGAAGGGTTTAGTATAGAACATGATAAAGATGTTGTTTTTAACACCATGCTTTTTGGTTCAAAAAAGTTTTCAAAAAATGTGAAAGATGATATTCAAAACTTTATAACATCTGCGGAATTTACCACCCCAATTAAAAGCATCAAAAATAAATTCGATAAACAAACTGATTTAATTGTTGATGAATATAAGATCCAAGAACTCATAGAAGATAAAAGTTCTTCAACCAATGATAACGATGATGATTTGGTTATGATTGATATGGTTAATGAAACTGATTATTGGGATTCAGGAGTCTTCCCAAATTGTATACATCAAAATAAAGACAATAAATTAGTTTTAACATGTGCTCAATTGGCATTCGATACAACATTCATGGAGGTTGGATCAAGCGTTCAAATTACTGAGGGGTATAATTCTGGTACTTGGACTATTTTAAGCATAAACAAAGCTGAATTAACTTTGAATAAAACATCAGGAATAGAATCTGGCACAAATGATACTCCAATAAGATATAATATACCATCACTGGTAAAAAATAGATCCATAAGAGATGGATTTACAGAAGATCAATATGTAAGAAATCCTGAAACCTCTACAAATTCCCGTCATAATCCAAAATATCACATGGCAAGATGGTTTCAATGGTTTGGAAGTGGATTAAGGAAAAAGCAAAGTTCTGAGTTATTAAAGGTGACAAACTACAAGAATAACGACAAAGCTCAGATGAAAATAAATTCACCGGATCTTGCCAATGAATTACCTGGTTTAATTACTGTAGGAGCGGATGAAAACTTGGGAAGAATGAGATCTTATAAGCAGCCTTTTTTCTCCGGAGAAAAAATTGAAATTTCTTACACCAACGTAACATTCCAAGAGTTCATAGCACTGTATGAAAATTGGAGATACGGAATTGCAAGTAATAGATTGGAAAGCCGTGGATATGTAACGTTGAATACTCCAATAGGTATTTACGATGCATATCCGTTTGGTGATGGTGCGTTTTCACATGATCGAAAAACAAATATTCTTAGCTTCAAAGGTAAAATAAAAGGAAAATCCGTGGCTAATCCAGTTCTTGTATCAGTTGTGCAGGACAACAAAAATACAGTCACTTTACATTGGGATTATGCAGTCGAATATGTAAATCCTATTATTGATGTTCAATATTCACTTGATGGAATTAACTGGATAACGCTTCGTCAATACGGAAGTACAAAAGAAGGAATTATTATAGATGATGTTTTTACTAGTATAATTTCAGGGACAGATGTTTATTTCAGAATCATTGTTAATGCTGATGATTTTTACAATAAAATCTCGAATACATTAACTGTAAACTGGCAGTTTAATCCATACATAATATTAGTAAATAATAAAGCGGAAAATGCTGATTGTGGTTATAGCCGATTAGTTATAGATGTCAGGGGAACGGCTAATTTTGAAATTGAATACAGTTACGAGTTTTCTCCAGGAGGTGGTAAATTATATGTTACGAATTTGGATGGTACCGGAGGCAATGTAATTATAGAAACTGGATATGGACTTCCAGTGTCAGGAACGGAGACTACAACGTTAAATATTAGTGGTAATACAGGACGTTTGTTCATGGAGTTATTAAATTCTGATAAAACGGAAAATTTGCAGCCTTTGAATTGCAAATTTGGAAATGACATTTATACTGTGTTTGCCAACTTACTTGTAAAATTTACCGATACAATAACAAATACAACAAAAGAATTTGATTTAATGACTCTTACGGACAAAAAATATACTAATTATTCTCCATTAGAATGAAATTAAGCATAACCTTCATTTGTACACACTCATCAAGTCATAATGTGCTCATTAATAGATTTGTATCATGCATAAATTCTGGTATCACAGTCCGGTAAGGTTCTACAAGACAATGGAAGAGCTTGAAGACATGACAAACCCGCAAAACGCACAGTATTACGGGCACGTAAAACCATATCCTTTGGAAGTAAATTCTTATCACAGGTATCTTATACCAAATTACCAGAATGAAGTTACAACGCAGGAGTTAAGTTTGTTTTTGGTTGGTGATGATGAAGTTCAAATACCGTGTGAGTTTGGTATAAGTGATGGAAAGCTTTTCCGTATTACCTTTATTTCTTTCGATGAAATTCAGGGGCATTTTGAAATAAGAGATTCTTCCGGAACAGCTATTTTTTATTCAAATTGTGTGAGGTTTGTTGATAGCACAGACTATGATGGAAGAAAATTCATAAGAATTGCAACACAATGCAACTACAACAGAAATCTTTTCTCCTATGCAGATAATCAGCATGACTGGATGATCACAACTCTTCCGGCTTATTGTATGGGTGAATTTGATATTGATGAAGATGTGAAATCAGCCAGATCTGGGACTTTAGGCTCTACCATTATAAATGCAGCATGGACAGAAGAGAATGTTTCGTATAAGATCCGGGCTGAAGGAGATAACAACATTTTATCTTTTATAGCAGTTCACTCCATAAACCAAGATTTATATATTGATGGAACCAAAAGAACCCGGAAGGAAAAACCAGAAATAACCGACAATACCAACGAAATCACAATGAAGTTTGCCAATGTGAAAGATGAAAATGGATTGAACATAATTCTGGATGAAAAGCCAATATTTGCTGATGTATTCAAATATGCGTTAGGAAATAAAGAAAAAACAAAAGTGTATGTATACGATACTAACAAAGCAATAAAAACAAGATAATGGGAAATTTAATTCCAATACCATTCATTGAAGTAGAACCAATTGATGGATTACCAGAAAAAACTTCTCTTGAACCGGGGGGACATATGCTGTATCAAGCTGAAGATGGTAAAGAGTATAGAATAAGTACAGATACATTTTATCAGATTCTGCACAGCATTGCAAAACCTATTTCACCAACGGATGCAGGGCCTTTTATTGCAAACTCATGGTATAAACCTACTACAAGTAGCGTTGATCCTGGGACAAATTATCCAAATGCAGGAAGCTTGAAAGCCCGTGTAGGATATGATACTCTTTTTTGGTATGATGGAACTAACTGGATTAAAACTGAAGTAGGTTTGCCAAAGGCTGATGATTCAGTAAAAGTAACTTTTACTAGTGTTGTAAAATTTGATCAAAAGAAAAAATATTCGACAATTAACCAGGCGGGCACAATCAATTTTACTTATGATACTTCCGGACTAATTAAAGAGGCTATAGATAAGCGTTACATAGTATCTGATGGAGTAAGCGACATTAATTTTTCATCATCTTTTGATGTGATTGGAGAAATTGACAAGACGAAAAATCAAGAAATTTATTTTACACGTCCAGAATTGGTAGAGTTCAAAATCCCCGCTGTTATTGTTAATGTTGCCAAGTCCGGACAAGTAACCCCTGTTGATTTAGATCCAGATGCGCAAATTTACTATGACAAAATTCTTGCTACAGGGGCTACACTTTCGACAGCAGAAACTAATGCAATGAACAACTTCTATTTAGCGGCCAAAGCAAATGGATATTTTTCAAAGTTAAAAGGGCTTTATTTTGTTCTAGGTAGTAATTCTGCTGCAAAATTACTTAATGGTATTTCTGGACGGCCTGATGCGACATTAGTTTCAGGGACAATTACAGCAGACGGAATCGGGGGCGTGTTGGATTCCGGAATGAAACCATCAGATATATTTAGTTTGACTAGTTTTTCTTACGGTTTGCATAACACAACAGCAATATATAGCAATCTACGTAGTATGGGGTGTGGAGTTAGCGCCACAAGTGGAATAACATTCTTGATCACTGGAACATCGCCTTCAGGCCAATCATTAATATCTGGACCAAACAGGGACGTTTTCGGACAGATTGCTAATGCTGACTCTTTAGGGGCCTATGTTGTTTCAAGAACGGGAGCTACGACCGCAAAATTATACAAGAATGGATCTGCAATTTTAACGCATTCAGCATCGCAGGGGTCAGCTACATTGCCAAATATAAATTTTACTATTGGTGGATATAACGACAACGGAACTATTGCTGATGATACAAGAACTACGAAATGGGCATTTTTAGCTGATGGCTTGTCTGATTCAGAAGCTGCGGCAATAACTACTGATTTTAATACATTAATGTCAGCAATTGGAAGATAATGGCAGCAATAGGTACAATTTATAGTAAAAACAGCTTTACAGATCTAACTGAATTTGATCTAAAAGGTAACTGGGATATTTCATCAGGAAAACTAATTTCTTCCGGTGGAAACTCTATTTTGCAGCATAGATACGCATCTGCTTTAGATGATTTTACTTGGAAAATTCGCACAAACTCTGCAGCACTTAATGTTCAATTGTACGGCATTCGTTCCGATAATAACATCAGAACGACTTTTAGTTTAGAATCTGGTAAGGCAAAATGGAGTTATGCTTATAATAATACATCAGGACTATCATCGTCGGCTATTTCAATAGGGTCCAGTGATATTTTAGAATATAAGATTACCAAAAATCAATGGGCTATATTATTCATGGTAAAAAACATTACCACAGGCGCTGAAACAACAGTTACTGCTCCGGTCGCTGTAACTATACATAAGTTGAGATTATGGTCTGCGTCTGCTATTGAAGTAACCAGCTTAATTAAATCATCAGAGCAGGAATTTCAGCCGCTAAATTTATTAGTTGGAGATTCTATAGCATACGGAAGCAGTGCAACGACATCAAGCCTTAGATGGGGAACCATTGCGGGTTTTCAAGTGGAAGGAAGCCCGGGAGATACAAGTTCAGAAGCTTTACAATTACTTTATGAGATTACGAATATTATTAAACCAAAGCGTGTAATTTATGCATTTGGAACCAACGATTTAGATATTGAGGTTTGGAAAACTAATCTGCAAGCATTCAAACAATATGTAAATCAAAGAAATATTGTTTTTATTCCGATAACGCCTTATGCGAATTCTAACAGAGACATGACGGCCTATCAAACCTATATCGCTGCAAATTTCAGTAAGTATTTTGATGTTTTTTCAGTAACTAAACAGGCTGGTAACTCAAATATGAAACCTGAATATAATTCTGGAGATAATGTTCACCCAAATAATGCAGGACATCAAGCAATAGGAAATTATGTGTTGGCTTCGCCATATTATACATTTACTCCCTTAGGTCCGCCAGGTAACAACTCACTAATAGCAAGTATTCTAATGCAATGGCATAATTAAATAATCTTTAAAAAATGAATGGAAAATCTAAACTACAATATCAGCGAGATAATCGCATTAATCATGTCGGTACTGATAGGATCGGGGGCTTACATTTTAAATTAATTGTTTAAAAATCGTCTTTCAACTAGATGGTAAAATAATGCGGATACGGGCAATATAAATGCTATGACAAAAACAAACAAAATAATCTGCCTAACATCATTCGTTAAATCGAAATTATTAAGTAAAATCAAATTTGCAAGTGCTAAAAATGGACCATGTATTAAATAAAGACTATAAGAAATCTTACCTAAAAATTCCATGGGTTTTGACTCTAATAAAAATAGTGTCTTGTTGTGAGTATTTTTATAGACAAAACAAGAATATAAAAAATAGGAAAAGAAAAGCCCCAGTGTAATATTTGCAACAAGTGGACTTGTCTTCCTGAAAATTAGAAATGCAAAAAAAGCACACAATAAAACAGCAGATAAAGGTAGATTGATTTTATTAATTGTTTTTGCTCGAAAAGCATAGTAACAGCAAACTACTCCCATAAAAAATAATATCAAAAACTGAGGTGCAGCGAAAGGAACAATTTTGTAAAGAATAAGGGCTAAGATGGTAATTATAGAAAAGGAAACTATTAGGTTGTATTTCTTCCAAAGGAATAGGATTAGTGGAAAAAACCAGTATATCTGCCATTCTGTAGCTATTGACCAATGAGCACCATTTATTTTATAGATCCAAGAATTATTAAGATTATGAAATAAACCTATATGACTTACGACAGAACCTATAGTTATTGGCAATTTATTATCCCAGGCTGTATTGTGAGGTTCTTGTAAAATTGGAAAGAGAAGTATTAGTAATCCGGAAAGTAATAATGCGATGTAATAAGGAGGAATTAATCTTTTTGCTCTTCTGGATATATATCTTTTGAAGCCTCCTTTTAAATTAAGATCATTGTTAACAATAGGTATAGCTAAACAAAAACCAGATAATACAATGAAAATTGCAACAGCGATATGACCGATAGAAAGTGGTTTCTGCAAAATATTTAAAAATATATTTTCGGACCATTTAATTTTTTCTGTAGCATAACCATTAAACAGCATAGAATGAAAAAGTACTACCCAAAGAGCGGCCAACCCCCTAACCCCATCTAAAAAATCAAACCTCATTTTTACCATAAAAAAAATTTAGACAAGCAAAAATAATAAAATAAAAACATTAAAAATGAAATGGGAAATCCAATAATAAATTTTATCGTTAATAACCTGATTTCGATTCATTCAGGTCCAGCATATAGTAAAGCATTTTCGGCTTTAAAATTGGCTGCTGTTCCAGCTGTTGGATTATCTATTTCAGAAAGATTCACAGGTTGGTATGTTGAGAGCTTTGTTTTTATATGGATGTTGGGCTTTGCCTTGGTTGCTGATTTAATCGTGGGTATTTGGAAACATCTTTTAAACGAGACTTTTTCACCAAAAAAAATGTTGTGGGGATTCGGGCAAAAATTAGGACTTATCATTTTGGTTTACTTTCTAACGGAAGCTTTTATTCAAATCATTTCCGATGCAGATTTAGACAGTGTTTACTTTAAGGTAGCAACCAAATTAATGATTTTTATTTACCCTGCAGGAAATGCTCTGGTAAATGTTGGAATAATAACAAAGGGAAAATTTCCTCCTTTGGGCTTTTTAAAAAAGTTTGAGAAATTCAATAATACACTTGATGTAAATGTATTTAAACAAAAGGAAGATGAAAACAAGAATACTAATAATAATCCTTCTGAGTAGTTTATTACTCGGATGTAGGACGAAGCATAAAACCTCTTTCTATTCCAAGGAAGGGCGCACGGAAATTGAGCGTTTGAAACTGGATTCAGTCAAAGAAAAGACAGCAAAAGAGTCAACCAAGAAAGTGACTGATCAGACAGTAAAAAAGCAGCTGCAGGATTTTTCCGGAGATATTATCATCAAGGGGAAATCCGACACATTAAATCCTTTGATCTTCCACAATGTAGTTTCCGGAGATACCTTGCAAAGTATTGTTATTCGCGGAACCGCTGATTATTATATAAACAATCACTACCGAAAGTCTGAAGAAGATAAAAAAGAAATATCCAGCGAAGAAAAAACAAACATAATCCAGGATCTTGCAAAAACGGCCGTGTCGAAAGAGACTATAAAAAAAGTTGCTGCAGAAGTTGAGGAGAAAACAAATGACATCAAAGCAAAAGGATTTCAGGCAGGAATATGGATTGTCCTGGCTGTTTTGGGGGTCGTGGCAATTGTAATATTTGGGATTTATAAATACTTAAAAAGAAGGTAATGGAGAATTTAGGAATTGTCATGATTTTGGTAGGGACCAATTTAGCATTAGTCGGGATATTGAACGAATTAGTCCTTATTAGAAAAAATATGGAAAACAAAAACAACGAAACAAATGAGAACGTCACAGAAAGGGATTGACCTTATAAAAGAATTTGAAAGTCTTCATGATGGAGATTTGAAAAAGCCTGGACTTCAACCGAAGATGGATCCAGTAGGAATATGGACGGAAGGGTACGGGCGTGCAATGCGAGACGATAATGGAAACTTCTTAAAAGGCACTGGTAATAAAGCAACCGCTGAAAAAAGAGCTACGATTCACACGGAGAAAGAAGCAGAAGAAGCTTTGAGGCAAGATCTGCAGGTTTACGAAAATATTGTTGCTAAGAAAATCAACGTTCCGATTACTCAGAATCAGTTTGATGCCTTGGTTTCCCATACTTACAACACTGGAGGTTCTGACGGTTTATTTAAGCTTGTAAATGATCGCGCCCCAGGTGCTGCAATATGGAACTGGTTTATAACGAAATATATTACCGCTCAGGGGGTAAAATTAAACGGACTCATCCGGAGAAGAAAAGCGGAGGCTGATTTGTTCTTTACGAAGTAGCACAAATGAAGTAATAAATATTTTCTGAAAGTTACATAGAATTATTCATCGTCTTGTATGTGAATTTCATCATAAGATTCTTGAACAATTTTTTTTATTTTCCTAACCCTGTCTACTATATGTTTAGTAGGTGATTGTGTTTTTTGAGGATCAGAGTAAATATCATTTACAAAAACAATTCCAATACCACTAACCTCTGGAAGCTGCATTAAAATAAAGTCTTCGTATTGACTAAACATTTGATAGACCATTTTGTAATACAATCTAAATCTAATCGTATTTTGAGCATCTTCAATAGTGTCACCAAATATAGATCTTGCTCCAACAGCCACAAATGATGCTGTCGGATATTTTTTTTGAAGGATTGGCATAATTTGTATGCAAGATCTAATTATCTTATATGGTTCGTGAGTGTTAGTAGGGATGCTGTATTTCCTTTTTGAATCCCTGTGAATTTTACAATAATATTTTATGGCAAAAAAATCACCTTCATGGTAAATTGCTTCGATGCAATATTTTAGATTAGATTTTGATGACTTAAAGAAGAATTCATACCCTTCTTTAATAGAATGTCCAGCTTTTTCAGCTGGACATCCTCTATAATTATATATTTTATAATAATCTTCGCTCATCTACCAAGAAATTTCTAGAGAATGATTTCTTCCGGTTCTTGGATTAAAAACGATGATTTGACTTGCATCTGAAAGTTTGATAGGTTTGGATTCCTTAATGGTTGGCCAACCCTTTCTAATACCCTTTTGGTTTTGAGTCTTTAATTGCTTAGTTGACATATTTAAGATTTTTATTTTGTTAAATTTAATATTTTAATTAGTGCAAAATACATGCAAATGTTTATTTAGAATCGTTCTAAATTGTCTAATTATGGTGTAAATATATGTATTTTATTGCGTTTAATAACAAATCATTACATAAAATTTATCAATTTATGTTATTTGTAACTGTTCTAAATAATTGTTTAAATCTTTTTTTTCATGTTTATACAGCATTAATAACAGCAAATACTTTATAATTATTTTATTGTTTAATTTAGACGTTTTCACTCATATTTTCTTTTTACAAATCTATGAGTGGGTGACGCCAGAAAACGTCGTATTATTAAATATTTGCGAAACTAATGAAAATGAATATTATCCAGTTACGGTTTCCCGTAGAGTTATTACTACAGCCTGTCCGTATATTTACGGAGTTTTTTTTAAGAGACAAGAACAAGTCAAGTTTTTTTTAAGCCTCCTACGGGAGGTTTTTTTGTGCTGGTAAAGAAAAAATGCCTCCCAAAATTGAGAGGCAGCATGATTAAGTAGTCGTGTCGCACAATAGACTTTAAACAAATATAATGAATTTTTTTACAGCAACATAAAAATTACTTTTTATATCATTAATTGGTGAATAAAATTGTATATTTGAACTTCTTAGTAAAAAATATTGTAATGATATTTTGACCTCCTATAGCCCTGGGAGGTTTTTTATTTGGTGGTATTATCTTTTTTATAGGCTTCGATATTCTTTATGAGCTTATCCAGAACTTCTACTGCGTTTTTGGTATCTTCTTCAGTTATCCTTTGTGATCCTGTCTTTTGCTTAACCTCTCTCAATTTTGCCGAAAGAGTCTGAGGTGCATATTCATCATTAGGGAACATTGCTTTCGCAATCTGCGCCTGATTTAATATCGGATTTCTTTCAATAAGCTCTTTCAAATTCATTTAACAAAAGTACGATAAAAAAATATTATATAAATATAGTATATTTTATTTTTTAATATACTATAAATGTAGTATATTTGCTACAGAAACGTAAATAAAGTAGTCATGAGTTCAAACAGATTGCAAGTGCTTGAGAACAGTTTAATAAAAAAGGAGGCTGAGCTTCAACGTCGATTTGATAATCATTTTAATACTTGGAAACAGACCAACGGACAGCCGATGAATGATAAGCGAGGTGGTGGAGCTTTCTTTAAAAAGATAGAAAAGCAAAATGACTCAATCAGAAATATGCAAGCTAGCATCGAAAAGACAAAAGACGCTATTGAAAGAGAAAAGGGTAAGATTAAAAATGTTGAGGCGGTAAGCTTGCCAATTGAAATTAAAAAGCTGATTGATGAAGGTAAAATTACGCAATGGAGAAAATTCCCAAATAGGTTCTTTGTTGTTGGTGTTGAAAAAGCAAGATTAGTATGGTTGGAAAAAGAGAAGCAATTAGCTCATCAATATTTGAATCAAATTCCTAATCAAGAGCAGTACTCTATTTTCAGAGATGTATATAATTCTTTAAATAGAACATTAAATAAAAAACATTAACCCCTTCCGCTTTAGAGGCTATAGGAATAAAAGACTAGATTATGGAAAATACAGATAAAGAAAAAATTGGTTTGAGTTATTGCATTTTATACTCAGAGTCTAGCAGTGTTTTAGAGTGCCCATGTTGTGGTAGAGATATATGGCACTCCATTCCCTACGAGGGAGAAACGATAGAATGTCAATTTGATGACTGCAATTGGCAAGGTGAGTTTTATGATGACAACGAAGATGACCCCACGGAGTAGTCTCTACAAAATATAAGAATATGGAAAATACGAAAATTGATAAGTTAAACAAGGTTATTGCTGAATGGGAAAATAAGGCAGAAGATTTTTTTAAAGAATCAGCCATTGCACGAAAGCATAATTATCCACTGGAAGCATTGAATCTTGACGAGAAATATAGATTAGTTCGCGACATGCTGATGGATCTAAGAATGAAAGTAGTTGAAGAACTTATCGAAATATAAAAATACAACTCATTAATTTGAGTTTTCATGGTTATTAGTTTTTATCCTCGGAATTTCCGGGGATTTTTGTTTAAATTGGGTGTAAAAATCAACCATGGAAATTGAAGGCACTATTTTAAAAGTAAAGAAACGATATACTAGAATTGAACTCGATGATGGTACTAAGTTAGACCTGATGTACAGGAAAAGCGATAACTACATTGTTTCTGGCCTAAAAAAAGGAGATTACTTACAAGCAACTGTAACAGTAAAGAAATACAGACTTTGGCGAATGCGTGTTGTCGGGTATTATTTAAGTAAAGTGAAAGTATGATGAATCCTTAAAATTTTTAATTTGCTACAATTTGTATCATTTATTGTTTTGATATTGATTCAATTTGTATCAATTTTACTGCATGAAATTAAGAGGAATTGTCAGGGAAGAAACCCAACCTTCTAAAAATACAATGGTAGTTGAGTTTGAAGGTGACAAGAAAAAACAGCATTTTGAAGTTAAGTGCTCGTTTAATCCGCATCAACATAAATTCAGAAAATGGGACGTGATTGATATGTGGATTAAATGGGAGAGTGAAGTTTTTGAAGATCCGAAAACGGGAGAGAAGTCATATTTTACCCATTTAATTTGTGATAAAGCAGTTGAATTCGTTTCAAAGTACGGCGATAAATGATTTGCATAATATTTGTATTTTTAACGAAAAATATTAATCATGTGCAATAGAGTAGATAATGCAGGGCTTTCGATTGAGGAAGTTTCAGCAGCATTGGCAGCGGAAATTGTTGAGGGTAATTACGTTCTTAAGCCGGAAGTAAACGCATTCGATGTTCCAGCTATGCCAATCGTTTTAGATCACCACGGCCGGAAGATCACACACGGAACCTGGCGACTTTATAAAGACTACGATGCGAAGAAAGCAACTAAGGGCATAAACTTGACTGCGGAAAAAACTCATACATTTTACAGGAAATTTGAGCATAATAGGGCGGTGGTTCCGGTTACTGGTTTCTACGATTGGATGCACCTTCATAATCCTGGAAGAAAAACACCTATTACCGTAAAGCACCGTATGAACTGGAAAGATCAGGATCATTTCTACATTGCTGCATTTTATGATGTATGGGATAACGGAGAAATAGGATTCGGTCTTGTTACTACCGTTGCAAATGAATTAATGTCTGTTGTTCACAATTCAAAACAACGAATGCCTATCTGCATGGATGCGAGAATGGCGGATAAATTTCTTAAAGACGAACCTATAGAAGAGTTTGAATTCCCGGTCTATGATCCAGCCTTAGTTGCCGTCAACCTGGAACCACAAAAAATGCCTAAAGAAGATCCACCAATCCAAACATCACTTTTTTAGCCATGGAAGATGACAAATACATATTTCATCTTCTTGCAAACTATATCGAAAATGATCCAAACGACATGGTTAATTTCTACGATGATGCTATGGATTTAATTCGCGGAGCTGCAGCAGATAAAAACATTGAATTTGATGGATACTTTCGGGAACGGTGGGAAATATCAGCAGATACAATATTTGAGTTTGACGAGGAATACTTTGAAGACGAAGACCGTAGGGATCTTTACGTTTTCCTGTCGGCCCTGGTTGATGAAGATATTTTCAATTATTTACATTACGTCTGGCACCATGTATATCACGAGGAATTAACAGAGGATATTGTAGAGAGAAGAATTTTGGAACTAAAAGAAAAAGGCGTATCGTTTTAGACACGCCTTTATTTTTAATATTCCTCTAATACAACATTTTGAGCCTTTTCAAAACGAAGTTCTTTTATATAATCTGCATACAACTCTGTCATTTTTTGTCTCGAGTGCCCGAAAATTGCTGCAATAGTTTCAATATCTATGCCCGCTCTAAGTTTATCACTTGCGCCTTTATGCTTGTTTGAATACAATTTCTTATTAATTTTTAATCCATCTATTATTTCCCTTTTCCATAATTTAGTAGGGTAGGCCCTGTCAAACTGATATTTATTAGGGCAGAAATAGTTTTCTCTCAAAAATGGTAATTTTCCTGGGACAGGATGCCCGAAAAGAAACAAATCAGGATCCGAAAGATCAAATGATTGTATTAGCTTCTTTATTGTTCCTATAATTGGAACTGCTCTTGTTTTTTTTGTTTTAGAGTGTACCGAATTAATTTTAATTATTTTTCTATCAACATCTACATCTTTACATGTTAATCGCAACAATTCACCTGGACGTATTCCCATATAATAAACTATTGAGCAAAAAACGTAGTAATTGAAGTTTAACTTTTTCAGATGGCCAAATGCCTTTTTTTGCTCTTTCTTTGTCATAACTTCATATCCGCCTCTGTTTTCTTCTTTCAATGGTTTAATATCTCTAGCTGGATTTGATGTGATGATTTCCCATTCAATTAACTCGGAGAAAATTGAACTATATCTTCTTAAAGTTTTATTATAGTTCATAGCTGACCAATTCCTGTCGTTTCTGGCTGCATTTAAAACGGCTTTAATATGATAGCGCTCACAATTTTGAATAGAAATTTTATCGAATCCTTCTATTTTCCCATAATGCTTAAAAATATTTACCGCAATAGAATATTCCCCATATGATCCCGAAGCTAAAGACGCCTTCTTTTTTTCAAGCCCAAATTCTAATGCTTGGAATATAGTCATTGAATGGTTCTTCTTTTTAATCTGTGGATTCCATCCATCATTGATTTCTTTCTCAATGATTCTTTTAAGGGTTTCAGCCTTTATCATTCTTTCCTCAAAAGATCTTTCAGAATTGATGCCTTTGTAGATTTTTTTTATAATTTTGCTATTGTGGTAAATGTAGACGTACCATTTTTCATCAAGGTTTTTCGATGAGAATACTCGTACTTCGAAATTTTTCATGTAAATGTATGTTTTGGGTTTTTACTATTTTTTACTATCAAAAAATTATGTAGTAAATAAAACATTGATTATCAGTTACTAGTAAAGATACGCAAAAACTTTATACATTTGTAATAGTTAAGAATTTAAATACAAAAATAAAAAATGAATTTAGAAGGACGAAAGATTATTGTCAATAAATCATCTAAAGAACTTACAGAGTTGCTGAAATCTCCTGAAAATTATAAAGATTTTATGCCGGACGGTCTTCAGAAATTTGAAACAAGAGATAACGGATTTAAATTTGGATTACAGGGGATGCCTGAAATCGCTTTAAAAATAGATGAAGTGGATGATCAGAAAGCTGTTTTAAGATCTGCAAGTTCAAGTCTGGACTTCTCATTAACAGCGACATTGAACCCAATCAGTGAAAACCAGACCGAAGTTCAGATGTTATTTGAAGGGAAATTCAATCCATTCATCAAAATGATGGTAGAAAAGCCTTTACAGAACTTTATCAATACGCTTACCGATAAAATCGAAGCTTATAAATAAAAAAAACCTTCAGAAATGAAGGTTTTTTATTTTACATGAAAGTTGGCGAAAATAAAACAGATAACTAATAATTACCTGTTTTTTAAATTATTAACCTATTTCTGTCAATAATAACGGCTTCGACAGGCTCAGCCTGACAACATTTAAAAATTTCAGTTGGTATGCGACCTGTCACCCTGAGCCTGTCGAAGGTTTCCCAATATGAAAACCGTTGTTAATCACTAATCTTGAGTATAATTAAAGGATAAGTCAATTATTTTATTATAATTTTCTTTGTCACGTTTGGAACATTACCCTCCTATTATCAGCGTATAATTAAGAAGTTATTATATTAAAATATCTTGTTTGAATAAATCAATTAATTTATTTAAATATTTATAAGAAGTTAAATCTTCCCATTTTCCATCTTTTATAAACTTTTCAGCAATACTGATAAAATCAGCTCTATCTTTCCATTTATGCAGATTACGTCTATTCAATGTAATAAAGTTAAATTTATATAGGTCTTCTTCATCATTAGATGTTAATACTCCCATAAATATGTAATCATGAACATCTTCTATAATTTCTTCATCTACAATACATTTTCTATTTTCAGGTTTAACACTATAAAAATATTGTTTAGCTAATTCAATGGCTTTTTTTCCAAAAGAATGTTTATTTAAACAATTAATGTGAAATACAGAATCATTGAATTGATATAAAGGATCTTTAATATTTTGAATTAAAGGTGGAAATGAAAAGATACTCTCCAAATCAGTAATTTTTTCATTACACAGTCCACATTCTGTTTGATTTATAAATGCTATAGCCATAATTATATATTTAAGGTCTAATTAAAGCTTTTTCACCTCCATGAAAAACATATCCCATTCAGGAAAAGAGGATTGCTATTAGTACTGCCAAAATTACTGTTATTATCGCTATTATAAGGGCTGTCATATATACTTTACAGGCACAGTTGTCATAAGCTCTATTACCACTCCCATAGCCGATCTGTATTCAGTCTTTTAAATTAGAGTATTGGTTTTTCAATACTCTAATTTATAGTCAACACATTCGGAATGTTACCAATGCATTTATTTTGTCAAAAAATTATCAAAAGAATTTCCAAATTCTGATTCTATTCCCTTAGCTAATGCTATTCCGCTATTACAAGTCAATTCAAAATTAGCTTTATTATCCTTTATGATATATTCATTTTCAGAATGTTCAGTATCAAAAGAAATACTAACAGATAATTGAGGATTTTTCCAAGAAAACTTTCCTTTTATATATTGACAATTTCCCATTACTAAATAAATGATTTCATCATCTTTTTGTGAAGTAATTTTTAAGGCTATCTTGGTATGGGTTATATCAAATAACCATATTTTAACCATATCGCCCTCATATTTACTTAATACAACATTGATCTTATCTAAACTTGTTAGTAGTTCCATATTATTTTGATATAAATTGTGTTCCATCCCAAATAACTTGATTACCATTTTTTATAAATGTAGTTTTTTGAAGAAGGCCAGGATTACTTAATATGTGATCAAATTCAAAATTTGTCATTTTCGGTTTTGGATAAAAAGGATTAAAACTAGTAACTTCAAACCTAATTCCTGAAGCATTTTCTGCTGCTTCTCTAAATGAAGATCTAAAATGATATTTGTCTATCAGTGCTTTAGCCCAATCAACTTTTGTTAATCCAGCTTTTTGCCATTGTACTTCTTTCCAAGTTATTGCTCCGGTATCCCTGTGTAATGCTAAATCAGCATAAATTCCTAAACCTATTATTTTTCCCTCCGCTTGTATTTCTGCCGTTGCTAGTCCCGGTTTCCCGCTCTCTGAAGTCTCACGACTTTGGAGCATCAAAATCAGGAGACTTTTCACAACTGAGGCATTGAAAATCTAATTTATTACCAACACGTTAGGAACATTACAACATTACCCAAAGTCCGGAGGCTTGGCATAGTTAGTATCTAATATTACCATTATAATCCAGATGGATCGGGAAGTTTTTTTATAAACTCTTTTATTTTAATATCCTTGAGTCCATCATGCTGCATGTAATGTTCAATTTTTAATGCTTTACTATAGTCTTTATAAGATATTTTATATCTTAATATTCCTAAAGAGAATTTTGATAATTCTAATCTTAATTTTTCCATTTCTAAAGGATGAACCTCAGTATCTTTTTCAAGCATTTCTGCAAAATTCACTAACTTTTTGCATATATAATAAATTTCATCCTTAAGAAAAACAGGAGAAAATCCAAGTAAAAAATATATTCGAGAAAGGATAATTTTTCTAAAACCATACTCTTTTATCCCGTAAAAATATTCTAAGTTATTAATATCTATATCAGCATTTAATATTAAAAAATTCACTACATCTTTAGGATTTACCTGATTTAGGTAAAAATTTTTTAATTCTTTGATGCTTGTCCATCCCGCTCTGTGTAATGATAAATCAGCTTGATTTAAATAAGCAAATAAAAATACACACAAGTTATATTCTAATTTTATTTTTTTCATATTCTCATTAAAAAGGCCACCAACGCTTAACATATTTTGGGTTCAAAGTTCTTATATCCAATTGCATACGTCCTTCTACTATAATTCTTCCAGAATTTCCCACGCCACCAATATAAGGGGTAGGCGTAATACCTGATTTAGGGACTGTAAACTCTACATATCCACCACCACGATTACCTCCTGCTGCTTGTCCCAGGTTTACCTTCGATGGCTTTACAAAAGGAGCTACTTCAACATCAACTCCAAATGGTGTAGGCGATGAAACATTGATAGATCCACTTTTTTTTATCGCATTAACCGCTGAATTAGATGTATGATGTCTTACTGTTATAAAGTCCTCTGCCAAACCTGACGCAAGTTTTTTCTCTGCCTGCATTTCAGCAGTTGCCAGTCCTGGCTTCCTTAATGCTAACGCCCCCAATATTCCGGCTCCCATCGCAAGATACCTGTTTTCAGGTTTCCAGTTGCTCATTATCTCCCCACCAATGTCAAAAATGCCGAAGAAGTCACCTGCCCCTCCTATAAACTTTACAGGCCCATCAGAACAATGCCCGCAATATGGAGGTAATGACTGTATCTGTGGTGGCGGAAGGTTAACCTGGTAGCCTCCGCTTGCATAGCACATGGTACAATTCGACGGAAATACAGAGTTATTATTATTGACATTATAATAATTTTCTATCTGCCACCATGTATGATAATTACTGCTGCCACCTGGTGGGGTAAGGATAATTTCTCCAATATCAATAGGATTACTGGATGAAGAACCCGGAGGGTCTTCTCCGTATAATCCCGTTGGATCTACAAAATTAACAGGGTTATTAAAGGCATATCCATAAGGATCTAATGAAAGATCACTCAAAGGGTCATGCTGCATAAACCTTCCCAGATCAGGCATATAGAAACGGGCATTCATATCATACATGCCTGTTTTCTGCAGTTCATTTCCAAGATAACCGTACTTATAACCAGAAGATTCCTCTATCTCATTATACCCCTGATGCTTTAATCCAAAAGGATAATAATTATTTTCTTCAACAATCCCTATTCCGCTGGTTGTATTAAGGTAACTTAGCCTTACATTGCCCAGATGATCTTTATAGTTGTAAATATACCTATTTACCAGAAAATCATAGTATCCTTCCGAAGTGTGTACAAACTGTAATATTCCTTTTTTGTACTGAAATCCATCAAGATAATCTGTTACTGTTGTTTTATTTATTTCAGTTTCATCATGAATCGATCTTAATTTAGTCCCATCAGCTGAATAAAGATACTCAAAATTTTCAACTTGTTTCTCTATTAAACTGGGTAAATTTAAATGATTATATTCAATCTTATTAATAAAATGAGCGGCATCTGCTCTCAGATTTCCATTAACATCGTAGACCATTTCGTCTCCTCCGTCAAGCCCTAAAGAATTACCACTGGAATCCCAAACATCCACAAGCTTGTTCCCGTCATATGTGTATTTGATATCATCAATTTTTACAGCAGAATTACCATCCGAACTTCCAAATCTTAATAAGGTCTGAATATTTCCATTAACATCATAAGTTACTTTTTCGTTATAAGCATTTGTTGCTATGACAGTTGATTTAGGTTTTTGATAAACAGCTGATTCTAACCTATTAAATTGATCATATCCATAACTATATCTTCTCAGCACTCCATCGCTTTGAGTAGCCCAGTCAACCTCGGCAATATTCCCGCTATAGGATGCTGCAGTATTTTGTGGATCAGTATATTTGAGTTGTAATCCAAAAAGCTTATTATTTAGGTTGTTAGGATCATTAATATGAGTTAAGGCTCCACGTGTGTTATATCGGTAAGCAACAGACTGTATACCATTACCCACGTTTTTATTCTGAAGTTGTCCCAGCTCATTGTAAACATATTCAGCAAGGGTTTCTTCGGTCCCGTCATTGATCCGGTGAGTATGTTTTATTAATCTTTCCTGATGATCATACGTAAAGATTTCATTGATCTTTACTTCCGGGCTGTTGCTGTCTTTTTTATGACGGGTTGTCGTATTCAATGGAACTCCGGAAAAGGCAAGTGTGGATTCTATTTTGGTATACCCCCCTAAATGGTTGATAGAATGACCTCCAATTACTCTTCCTTTGTTATTGTAATATGTATACTTTTTTGTCCAATTATCATTTTCAATGTTTTTTACAAAACTCATTACAGGCATCCCTTGGGTACTTCTTCCATCTGCTGTAGGCGAGCCGGAAAGCACAGATTCTCCCTGAATAGCTGAAGGATGTGCTGGATTAAAATTGTAAGCCGGATAAGAATCGTAATAGTTTAACGACAATAAAGTAACCCATTTACTTGCATTGGGATAAGTCGTGTCAGGATTGTCATAATAGACATTCATTCCCTGTCTTTCAAAAAAGGGTGTATTTATTCTATTGACATTGTTAGAACTATATCCACCGGCAATATCCTGTTCCTGATATCTTTCACCTCCGGTGCATATCCCCGTAATAGCAACCCTGCCATATTGATCATACTTAGTGTAAAGCCATTGCCCTTTTTTCTTTAATTCAGCATCCTGGGTTCCTACAAGCCTGTCCTGTTTGTCATAGATCATAAATTCCCAGCCTTTTCCAGGAAGTTTTTTTCCTACCAGTCGGTTCCAGCCATCATAGGAGTACTCATAGAGCAGTCCATCCTGAATTTCAGAAGTAATAACACCATTATTAGCTAAAATCTTCTTGGATGCTAAAGGAGGTATGACAAAAGCCAGCTGATTGTATTCGTTATAAATATAATAGGTATTCAGGGGCTCTGAACCTTCCTTTTTACGGGTCAATATGGTTTGTCCGCTTTCATTTTTGAACTCTGTAACTGTGCGCCCATCTTCATCTGTAACTATGGTTTTATATAAGGCTCCCTGAGGATAGCTTATGGGGCTGGGATTTAAAGCAGAGGAAGTAGCCCCGTATTTCCAACTTGTTGTCGTAGTAAATTTGTAGACTTCCGAATTACTGTTAGTCTGATAATCATAGCTTATCTTCTTACCCAGCCAGTCACTCCCCGGACCCGCATAAGATTGTAAACGGTCTAAAGGAGATTTTTCCAGGGTCTTTTTTTCATATATCAGTGCATCCGCACTACCTGAAGTGGTTTTATAATATTCTGAAGTGGATGGCGGAGTCTGGATATCCCCATTTAAACTGATCATGGGTATGGGAAGCCAGTTTTCCACTTGTCTTCCAAAGCTGTCATAAGGAATATGGGTAACCATATCATAACCCGTTGGAGAGGTATGAATGGCTACATGCTGCCTTGGTTTTCCTAATCCGTCGAAAAAAAGGATACCTTGAATCTGCTTAGCTTGAGCATCACTAAAAGTCTTTGGCTCCAGATAAGTGCGGGTATAAACATAATTCTCATTTACGCTAGAGAGATCAGAATTTTGGCCATTAAAGACAGGAAGCACCGGATTTGATGTGGACTGGCTGTAATGAAGAATACTTACCAGTAACAGTATAGCGGCGTGTAATTTTTTCATAGTTTTTAATCTTTGTAGTTTTTATATCGGTACTGGTAATCCTTGATAATATTTCCGTCTTTATCCTTCACAGATTGTAGCCTTCCTGTATTGTCATAATTATAGTATTCCGTAACGCCAGATGGCGGAGTAACACTTCTTATCCCAACTAAAGGATCATAGGTATAAGTAGTGATCTGAAAATTGGATAGGCCAGGTTTTTTTCTAAAAGTATTCATTGCTGAAAGTAATGCTTCCTCGGAAGCCTGGGTTCCAGCATTGTTGTCTACGTCTGACGCATCAATGAAGTCCTGTGCCAGATTCCAGACCTGATCAAATGCTGCCCCATGCACTTTAGCAATGATGAGCGATTTATTATATCCGTAAATCATGGCCGTTTTTACGCCTGCTGCGTTTAAAAGCTGGATAAGGTTTCCTTTGTAATCGTACAAATCCATCTTTTGAATTTCCTTCGTATTCTCATTTTCAATATTGGTAGCAAGAACAGAGGTAGGTAACAAAGAGCCATTATTAAATAACACTTTTGATCTGGCAAGAAGCTTTCCGTCTTCTTTTTCTTCAACAGACACCGGTACACCAATCATATGGGCGCTTTCCAGATGAGAATATCCGGGTAAATTAATAGGATAAGTAATGAATTTTTCTTTTACTTTCCCATTAACAACTGATTTTATGTAACCGGGTTTAAGATTTATAGCGTTGATGCTAACCTCTGTTTCCTTAGTTATACTTTGATTATTAGCATAAAATTCCTTCTCTGTTTGAATTGTTTTTAAAATATAAGAGCGTTTACTGGAAATGTGCTCTGAAATAAATGCTGAAGATTCCGGGTGAATCTTAAAATCATACTGACTTTCCCAATATTGATCAAAGAAATAATTAGTTTCTTTTTGAGAAAGCAATTTGTTCTGATCATCATATACTTCTTCCTTCGATGGTAAACCCCACCTTGTGAGATCATAATAAGGCCAGACATAATAATAATTAACATATATTTGGTTGGTCAAATATTTTGGATAATCATTAGGCGTTATAAATGTCTTTTGGGTATATCCTTTACCGGTTTCCCATACTTTCACATTTTTATAGAGGATATAGGAAACCTGTTTTTGCTCGTTATACTCATCTATTTCTCCATAATATTTATATCCTGATGATGTTGTTGTGCCAAAAAGACTATAATCATAGTTGATGGTTCTTTCCGGAGTAATATCAATGCTATTTTTATAATAGTTGATTACTTTAACTCTCTTTGCTATATTTCCAGCTGCGGAAGCAGAATTGGTATAAACGTGATCTTCATACTTGTATTCCACAACCCCTCCTGCGGGTGTTGTTATTTTTTCCAGTATTCCTTCCTGATTTCCTGACTGCGCACTATTTTCATAGCCAAAAACAGTCTGCTCTATTTTGAGATTATTTTTATCGTTTTTTCTTATGAAATTTAAGATGCGTTTTCTTCCCCTCACATCAGACGAGGGAAAAGCGGATATATAACTGTTCATTACATAAGAATACTGCATTTCACCTGAAGGATTTTTGAGTGTAATTTCTTTTAGCCAGTAAGGATCATTAACAGTGTTTTCTAAACTCTCATCATAAATAAATGTAAAGTTAACTTCTCCTCTGACTGTTTTTATTGACTTTAGTTTACAGTATTGCTGAGTCATCTGGCTCGGAACGTTTTTATTTTGCAACTGATAATCAAAAGTTGCCACTTCAACTCCTGTGGGAGTAAAAATTTTTGCCAGATAATAAGTAGATGCCACTCCGCTGGGTTTCGGATAATTATTGCATTTAAATTGGTAATTATCAATCTTATTAAAACTATATCTATAACCATTATTTGTTGTTATGGCGAATTCCAACTCAGTTGCCATAATAGAATTATTAATTTCTATTGTGATATTATTATTGGGATTTAAATTGACAATATTATAACCATTGGTATCCTTTTTAACAGTAAACTTTCCGGATAAATCAAGTACATTGTAATAATAAGTGCTTTCGTACGGATCGGACTGATAATTAATTCTATCACACTCTACTTCAGCACTTTGTATATCTCTATAAATAATACTTGTTCCAAATAATGACCATCCCTGGCCAATATCGCTGACCCCCTGGATGTTATTATAATTTCTGACATTATACCGTAAACTGATAGGATAATTGATGTTATTATCTGCCATAGGTATACTGAGTAGGGGAATATTTATATTAGGAATTCCTGAAGCCTCATTTACAGGCATATCAATATAATTGGATAGTGATGCAATAGACTTTTCTAATGCCACTCCATTCTGTGCATATCCCTGCTGTATTCCTAATATAAGAAAGACTAGTAGAACAAAAAAATCTGGATATATTTTCTTCATCATATTTTATTTTTTAATGAGTTTTGCAGATGCTGTTTTATCTGTATCTGTTTTTACAGTCATCAGATAAGCGCCCTGAACCAAAGCCTGGGTATTAATCTTAGTCACTTGGTTTTTAGTTTTTATATTCTGAAGCTGTCTTCCGCTCATGTCATACAACAGAATATCTGCCTCTTTAAAGCCCTGTCCTGAGCCTGTCGAAGAATCAAAACCAACTTCTACGTAAGCATAATCGGAAACAGGATTCGGATAGATCTTGATATCATATTTTTCAATCAGCTGATCAACCTGTTTATCTCCTAACTTGACAATCTTCCAGTTCTCTTTACCTAATTCTTCTGCACTGGTTCCTGCCAATACAATAGAACCGTCTCTGTTCAGCTTTAAATCAGAAAGTCTTTCTTCCTTTTTTCTGGATTCTCCTTTGACGTGCTTTCTCCACTGCTCATTTCCGTTTTGGTCGAGATAAAGCATCCAGAACGTTTCATCATCTGTTTCTATTCTTCCTTCTGCCTGAGTATAACCTCCTAACAGAATGCCTTTAGACTTCCCGCTTCCATCTTCCTGCTTCCCGCTTATTACACTCATTCCCATCAGAATATCCCTGTTTCCAAAGCTGTAAGACTTTTGGAACTGCTCATTCCCATTTTGATCTAATGCAATAACCCAAAGGTCAGTTCCTTCTTCAATTCCTACGGTTTTATTACCTGACCTTTCTGATCTGGATTCGCCACCAACGATAAATCCATTGGACGTTAATGCCAGCGTTCTGATATGATCATCGCCTTTTCCTCCGAAATTCTTTTCCCACTCAACTTTTCCGTTTTTGTCAAGCTTGACAATCCAGTAGTCGCCTTCGCCGAAGTTGCTGCTGACTTTGGAATAAAAGTCGATCTCCACACCACTTCCAGCCTCCAGCTTCCCGCTTCCCGCCTTTACTTCAGAACTCCTCGAATACATTCCCAGCAGTGCTCCACCATCTTTCGTTGGAATCAACTTCTCTACTTCATCCAAACCTTTTCCTCCTAAGATCAATTGTGAAAGTTCTTTTCCGTCTTTGTCCAGTTTTGTGATCAGAACATCTTTGGAGCCATAACCTTTTGATGAGCCCTGTACGTTACCCGCAACAAAAAATCCTAAATCTGTAGCCTGGATAACCGCTCTTGCTTCTTCATTAGAAGAACTGCCTAAGGTTTTCTGCCATAATACATCACCAAATTCATTGATTCTGATCAGCCAGATATCCGAACCTCCTTTTGATTCTTCTTTTTTATCCAATCCTTTTCCTGAATAAGAAGTTCCAGCTAAAAGAAATCCGCCATCTTGGGTAGTAACAGTAGCAGATAAATAATCATGATTGTGTCCTGAGAAATATTTTTCCCAGACTTCTTGCCCCTGCTGGTTGAGTTTTACTAAATGAAAATCGTAACCATTATTTTGCTTACTGCCTGAAGCCTTCTGCCTATCGCCTTGAATAGAGCTTCCTGTAATAAGGTATTGCTGATCGATTGTGGTAGTAATCTGGCTTAAAAAATCCTGGGTAGAGGATTGGATGTTTTTCTGCCACACCACTTCCTGAGCAGATAACCCCAGGATTGTGCATAAAGTGAATGCACCGAGATAGATTTTTTTCATTGGCTCGCGTTGTATTTGATGGTTAAAAGTATTATCTATAATCTACTTTTATATTTCGTAAAAGCCAATATTCTATTAATTTTTCTTAATACATGTTGTTTTTGATAACATAAATTGTTTACTCTTTTCTGACTACGATGATAACTGTATTAGTTTTAATTAAAACCAATAATTCCTTTTGTATAAGTTAAATGTATTGAAGAATATAAAATCTTAGAATTAAGGGAAGAATACATGTCGAATTATGTAATCGAACAACAATATTCTGTGAAAAGAAAAAACTTTCACAAACGGAACTTGCTATGATGATAGGGAAGGATAGACAGTATCTCTATAAAATAGAAAAAGGAAAGGTTACTTCCAGTATTTTCACTATTTCAGTTATAGCCTGTGCACTTGACATTTCTCTGGCTGAGCTGATCGGTGAAATAAAAGTATGAAAATATCTAAGCAATAACTCCCGAACAATGATCCGCTGTACTTCCGGTGGCAGAAGACAATACATTGATCTCGTTATTCATTTTTAAAACGCCCATAAAGGCAAAAATCAGTGCCTCTTTATAATCGATGATCTCTTTTTCAGGGATGATCACTTCGGCTTGTGTTTTTGCTCTTATTTTTTCTATTAAAAAAGTGTTGTAGGCGCCTCCTCCGGTGATAAGGATGTCTTTTATACTATATTCATTGATGACGTTGGCAATCTGCCCGGCAGCATGTTCTGTAAAAGTAGCCAGAGCATCTAAGGCTTCCGTATTTTCAAGAAGTGGAAATATATGTTGATGGCACCATTCTATTCCCAAAGATTTTGGATGCGAAATCTTATAGAAATCCAGACTGTTAAGCTGGTTCAGTAAAGTTTCATCTATCTTTCCTTGTGCGGCCAGTGCTCCGTTTTCATCAAAATTTTTATGCAGCTGCTGGGCCAGATAGTTCAAAACAATATTCACGGGAGCGATATCAAAAGCGATCCTTTTCCCATCCCACTGTAAAGAAATATTGGAAAATCCACCTAAATTCAGGCAGGCGCTGTATCCGGAGAAAAGTAATGCATCACCTATAGGAACCAGAGGAGCTCCGTTTCCTTTCATCAACACATCCTGGCTTCGGAAATCATAGATAACAGGTAATCCGGTTTCCAGCTTTATGGCTCTGCCGTCACCGATCTGCAGGGTGAATTTTCTCTTAGGCTGATGAAAAACCGTATGTCCATGAGAAGCAATCAGGTCGATATTTTCAAGCTGATGCTGATGAATAAATGCTTTAACCTGCTGCCCGAGATAAAAACCATACGCTGAATGCAGTTCCAGCAAATCTTCGGACGAAAGATGAATGGAGTTTCTAAGTTGGGTTTCCCAATCCTCAGAATAGGAGAGTGTTTCGGCTTTCAGGATTTTAAAAGTCCACGTGTCCTGCTTTTCAAATTCAGCAAGACAGATATCCAGACCATCCAGACTTGTCCCGGACATCAGTCCAATAGCCACAGCTTTCATTCTTTTTGGATTTATTTTTTATTTTCAGAAATTCTTTTGGAACTGAAATCTCCGGAATTGTTATAGAATGTGTATTCGGAAAAGTCATCTTTGGCTGTCATTCCATTGGCACCTACCAGTGTAGAGCCGTCTTCCATGGTAACATAAACCGTATCTTTGGTGTAGATTCTGTTTCTTTTCTGATCCCAATAAATACTCTGCATGGCAAATCTCTGTCCTTCATTGGTTTTTATCCTTACATCACCTTTGGCTTCGTAGAATTTTTTATATTCGAAAATACGGGCATATTTAGCGGTAATTCTTCCCGGAACTTTAGGTTTCTTTTTATCAAAAAACTCAATATCAATTCCTTTTCTGGCTACCACATACGGGCTGTCGATCAGTTCGTATTTTTCAATGATGGGGGCTTTGGCTTTTAAAGTCACAAAGCCGGAATCTCGCTGTATAATATTGGCGTTGTTGATAATCTGTGAAGGGAAATTTTTGCTTTGGTTGCCATTTCTTTTGGTAAGATCCTCCTCACAGGATGTCAATATAAAAAATATAGCACAACTAAAAAGGCATGCTATATTTTTATATGATATTTTTTCTGAAAAATTCATCTTAGTTATAAAGAGTCTTTCTGAACCATTTATCAGCGAAATTAAAGCCGATTCTCAGGTTGACGAAGTTCTGGTTGATCAGGTTGTTTTTAAGAGTTCCTCTTTTACCCACTTCCAATCCGATTTCAAGACCACTCATTCTTGTGATACTGCTGTTCTTGAACGGTAGCATTACCCCTGCTGAAATACCGAACTTATTAATGCTGTTTCCTTCCAGTTTAAGATTTCCTCTTTCGTAGAATGCTCCATATCGGTAGATCACCCTTGAGAAGTAGTTTCTGAAGTTATTATAGTTAGGAAGGTACCATCCACCTGCAGAAATTCTGTAAGTGTCCTGGAAATCAAAGGTTTTACCGAAATAAGAGATGTCTTCTCCTTTTTTATAGTCCAGCTGCCCTGATACAAACCAATGGTTTTCACTACCATATCCCACCCCTAATGAAGCCTGTAACGGAAGAAGGTTTTTGGATTTTGTTTCTTTTTGCTCAATAATGGTTTCCGATCCGCTAAGCTTGGTGGTTTCCTGAGCATCAGAATATCTGTAGGTACTGTTGACGTACTGTGTCGTCATATTACTGGTATTCCCAAAAGTAGCAGTAGCTCCCAATGTGAACTTCTTATCAGTACGTGTATTTAAAGTCTGGTAGCTTGTCCCCAGTGTAAAATTAAAGTTTCTGACTCTGTTTTTAGTCTCATAACCATTAACATATTCACCTACATAAGTCCCAAGGTTACTGTTGTAAGCACGGAATTCATTAAGGTCGTTAAGGTCTCCGAAATAAAGGTTGGCTTTTGCTCCTACAGATAATTCCTGATTGATCTTATAAGACACAGCAAGCTGAGCTGTATTTAAAGTTCCGCTTCCTTTAAAGCTGTTTTTGTAAAGAGGAGTTTTATCTTCTGTAAACTGTTCCGTTACGATATCGTAGCTTTTAGAACTGTAAGGCTGATAAGAGATCCCCATTTTCACTTTTGAAGACAATGGAAATGCAATCGAAATATTGGAAAGGTACGTAGAATGCTTTGTAGATTTCATATCGTTATAGTTCGATTTGAAATAATTGTTTTCGTTGGTAGCTTCCAGTCTGATACTCGTAAGTTCAAAATTGGCGTTGTTTGCCGGGTTGGCAAAATTGAAACTACTGGTAAAATCACTTATAAAAGCAGTAGATATACCTCCCATAGAAGCAGTTTCGATCGTATTATCATATTTCACATCTCCAATTCCATAAGTTGCATAAGGGGAGTTGCTTAGACTCTGTGCGTTCAGAAAATATCCAACTGATATGAATGATACTACAAAGATTTTTTTCATTCTTGATTTTTAAAACAATGCGCAAATATCTTAAATATTAATGAATTGTAAAAATTATATGTGGTTAAAGTTTGTTAAGGGCTTTCCTTTAAAAGAAAAATGCAAATTTTCAGCAATAAAAATACACTTTGTAAATGTATTGCCTGACATTAAATTGTAAAATCCAATTTTAAATTTAACTTTCATCATATTATTGATATTACCTATAATACAATCATATATAAAGCCCTTTCATAATTTTAATCTGCATTCATACATTTTAAGCAGACTTAATTTTATGAATTGAAATAAGATTTTTTATCTTTGAAACATGAATTGGGAGAACATCGCCGGACAGACGAATCTGAAAAAACTTCTTAGAGAAAGCATTGCTGAAAACAGAGTGAGCCATGCCCAACTTTTTGTAGGAAAAGAAGGATACGGAACATTGCCTATGGTATTAGCCTATGCACGGGAAATTTTCAGCCAGGAAAATGAACATGCTGCCGCAAAGGTAGAGCACCTCAATCACCTGGATCTGCATTTCAGCTTTCCGGTTTTTACGGATAATAAAAACTCATTAAGCAAAAATAAATTTGACGAGTTCAGAGAAATGATCCTGGCTTCTCCTTATGCAAGCTACGACGACTGGACCGCTTTTTTAGAATCAGAAAATAAACAGTTATTTATTTCTGCCGATGAAGTGGATGATCAAAACCAGAAATTTTCTTTAAAAAGTTTTGAAGGCGGAACCAAAATTCTTATTGTCTGGAGAGCAGATAAAATGAATATCGCGGCTTCCAATAAGTTCTTGAAATTTTTAGAGGAACCACCCGCAAAAACGGTCATTCTGCTTACTGCCGAAAGTACCAATGATATTCTTCCTACCATTCTTTCCAGGACACAGATTGTAGAGATCCCTAGGATTAATGATGAGGATATTGAAAACTACCTTAAAAAGAACTTTTCTGTTTCCGAAGATAAGGTAAGAGAAATTGTTCATGAGGCACAGGGAGACCTCAATGACGCCATTAAGCTTCTGAACTCAGGAGACAAAAGCAATGAGTTTGAAAAGCTTTTTGTACAATGGGTAAGAGATGCATTTATGGTAAAAAAGAAACCGGAATATCTCAGAAGTATTATTTTATGGGCAAGGGAAATTGCAGGATGGAACAGAGAAAAGCAAAAAAACTTCCTCAATTATTGTTCTGAAATCTTCAGACTGGCGCTGCTTCAGAATTATCAGTCCGAAAATCTGGTATATAAAAAGATCAACGCGAACGGTTTCAATTGGGCCGGTTTTTCAAAATTTATCAGCGGAGCCAATATTGAGAGCATTTTAGAAGAAATCAATACTGCTGATCTGCACCTGACCAGAAACGGAAACCCTAAAATCGTCTGGACCGACCTGGGAATAAAATTATCAAGATATATTCATAAAAGCACATAAATAAACTCCGGTAAATGCCGGAGTTTTTGTTTTTGTCCTGAACAGATTATTATTTCAGCTCTATTTTCCTTATATTTTTACGTTTACTTCAATTGAACGCATTCTGAAAATATTAAAATTATCGTTCAGGTTTTCCCGAATATTAATTCAAAATAAACTCTTTTAAATTAAAAACTGCCTTTACAGCGCTTTCAGCATATATTATAGAAACCGTCTTTTCTTTGCAATAAATTAAATCTATATTAAAAAATCAATCAATCGTTTGATTTGAATAAAAACTTGTGTACATTTGCGCCCTGAAAAATGAACACTAACATGATTTCAAAAGAAGAAAATATATTATTCGCTGCCGAGAAGCTCTTTGCAGAACAGGGATTCGAAGGAACTTCCACCCGGGAAATTGCAAAGGCGGCGAATGTAAACATCTCTATGATCTCATATTATTTTGGCTCTAAGGAAAAGCTTTATGAGAAATTAGTGGAATACAGAATGAATGAAGGTCAGTTTTTCTCAGAAGACCTTTTGGGAAGAACAGACATCAACGATTGGCAGAAGATTGAAAGAGTCATCGATCAGTTTTCTCACAAGATCCGGACTCAAAAATGCTTCTACAGGATTATGCAGAGAGAGCAGCTGCATACCAAGAATCCTCAGATTGTTGAATTTTTGAAGCAAACCAAAATGGGATTCCTTTCTATGTATTCACAAATATTGGAAAGTGGTCTTAAAAATGGAATTTTCACCAAAAATCCTCCTATTTATCTCCTTCATTCTACCGTAAGCGGAACCTTGTTTTATGCATTCAATGCAAAAGAAATGTATAAAGAGTTCCTGAATGAAACAGAAGATGAAGAAGCTTTTGATGAAAAATACTACACAGAACTTAATAAACATATTAAATATTTACTAAAAGACCTTTTAGGTTATGAAGAGAATAAATAACTCAGTGATTGCATTATCACTATTCGTAGGAATAGCAAATGCGAATGCTCAGGAGAAAAGAACACTTACTCTTGACGAGGCCGTGCAGCTGGGAATCCAGAACAGCAAGAATCTCAAGATCGATGCAGCCAAGATCGAAGAGGCTACAGCTGATCTTTTGGAGGCTAAAAACAGACAGCTACCGGAATTAAAGGTGTCAGGTAGCTATATGTACCTTCCGATAAAACCGAATGTTGATATCAAACTTCCAGGTCTTGCAGGAGGAGCTGGCGGACCTGAAATACATCAGGTAGTTTACGGTTCTGCTAACCTTAGCGTTCCCATTTACAGCGGTGGAAGAATCAAATACGGAATTCAGTCAGCAAAATATCTGGTAGAAGCTTCTAAATTAAGCACTGAGAATGATAAAATTGCCATTGCTTATAACGTTGCCCAGGCTTATAATAACCTGTTTAAAGCCAACCAGTCCATCAAGGTTTTTGAAGAAAATCTTGCCGCTTCTCAAAAAAGAGATGAAACCTTCCTTAAAATGGAAAACAATGGTTTGATTGCAAGAAATGACAGATTAAAGGCAAATCTTCAGACCTCGAATATTGAACTTCAGCTGTTGGAAGCCAAAAATAACTACAATATTGCCAACATCAATATGGATTTATTGCTTGGTCTTCCAGAAACAACGGAACTGGCAGTAGATGAAAATTATATTGAAGAAGGAACAGATGTAAAACCTGTTGATTATTATGTTAATGAAGCCAGAGAAAACCGTAAAGATTTACAGGCTCTGGCACAACAAAGAAAAGCGGCGGAATTAGGTTCGAAGGCAGCAAAAGCAGAAAATCTTCCTTCCATCGCATTTACAGGAGGGTATGTAGCAGCAGATATCCCTAAGTTTCTTACCGTATACAATGCCATCAATGTAGGAATCGGGGTTTCTTATAACCTGTCCAATCTTTGGAAAGAAAATTCTTCATTAAGACAATCGCAGGCGAGAGAAAAACAGCTTGCCGCTACTGATGAATTACTGAATGATAACATTAAGCTTGATGTCAACAGAGAATATCAGAACACAGACTATTCAAAAAAGAGAATTGCTGTTTTTGAAAAATCGGCGGAACAGGCGAATGAAAATTACAGAATTACCAAAAATAAATACGACAACGGGTTGGCAACCATGACTGAATTGCTGGATGCAGACGCAGCTCAGATTGCTGCCAATGTTGGCGTGATCAATGCTAAGGCAGACGCAGCGCTGGCATACAGAAAACTATTACAGACAACAGGAACTTTAACAATTAAATAATCAGATCGAAACCAAAATGGAAAATAATAATACACAGGCAGCTGAACCTAAAAAGAAAAAAAGTTTAGTTTTTCCTATCATTTTAGCGGCAGTAGTAATCGGAGGAGGAATCTACGGTTACAGAGCCTTTACTTACGGACAGTATCACGAAGAGACTGATGATGCTCAGATTGCTTCCAATATGGCACCGGTAATTTCTAAAATCTCCGGCTATGTAGCTCAGGTAAAAGTAAAAGACAACCAGTTTGTGAAGAAAGGAGATACCTTGGTGATTTTGGATAACAGAGATCAGAAAATGGCTCTGGAACAGGCTCAGGCAGCTTTATCTACAGCCAGAAGCAACATTTCAAATGCAGAAGCGACTACAACGGCTACTTCGAAAAATATAGGTTCTTCAGAAGCAGCAGTAGTAACGGCTAATGCTCAGATTGAAGCGGCAAAAGTAAATGTATGGAAAACTTCTCAGGATCTGAAGAGATATGCTAATCTTGTAAAAGACCACTCTATTACGGAACAGCAGTATGAGCAGGCTTTGGCAGCAAAACAATCTGCAGATAGACAGTTGCAGGTTTTAGTGGATCAGAGAAACCAAATTGCTCAGCAAACTCACATCGCTTCTTCTCAGACGGCTGCCAGCTCACAACAAATCAGTGTAGCAGGATCTGTTGCTAAACAAAGAGAAGTAGATGTAGAAAATGCAAAACTGAATTTGTCATACACGGTAATCCTTGCCCCTGAAGACGGATACGTTGGAAAAGTACCTACACAGGCAGGTCAGTATCTGCAGGCGGGAGCTCAGTTGTTTGCTTTGGTTAAAAACGACCAGAAATGGGTGGTGGCCAACTTTAAAGAAACACAGGTAGACAAAATGGTAGAAGGCCAGAAAGTGAAAATTGAGATTGATGCTTTTCCTGATCAGGAATTTGAAGGAGTGGTAAGCTCATTCTCTCCCGCTACAGGAGCTACTTTCTCTATTCTTCCTCCGGATAATGCGAGTGGTAACTTCGTAAAAGTAGTTCAGAGGCTTCCTGTAAAAATTGATTTTGTAAATCTTGACAAGAGTATTGCCAAAAGATTAAGAACAGGAATGAACGTGAAGGCAGAAGTTGCTTTGAAATAACATTTAAAATTGTTAAAAGTCAATGAATTTCGCTGTCAATAGTGAATCAGCTTTGCTGTCAATTAAAACGATAAGCTTTACAATTCACCATTCACTTGCGAAGCAAAATTCATCATTGATTTTTCACATCAAAAAAAACTTATGCAAGATTCATTAGTAGAATATGGAGCGCGGAGAGTAATCATTACGATTACAGCCATCCTTTGTGCCCTTCTTGAAATTGTAGACTCCACGATTGTCAATGTTGCCTTGAATGAAATGAAGGGGAATCTTGGAGCTACGCTTTCAGAAGTAGGGTGGGTGATTACGGCGTATGCCATCGGGAATGTTATCATTGTTCCGATGACGAGCTGGCTTTCACAGCAGTTTGGGCGTAGAAATTACTTTGCGGCATCCATCATTATATTCACCGTATTTTCATTCTTATGTGGAAATGCGACCAATATCTGGGAACTTGTGTTCTTCAGATTGATGCAGGGAATCGGGGGTGGAGCCTTACTGGTAACCTCACAAACGATTATTACGGAATCTTATCCGATTGAAAAAAGAAGTATGGCTCAGGCTATTTACGGCCTTGGGGTAATTATCGGTCCTACACTAGGTCCGCCTCTTGGAGGATACATCGTTGATAACTTCAGCTGGCCCTATATTTTCTATATTAATATTCCGATTGGAATTGCGGCAACGCTGATGACGCTTCAGTTTGTAAGAAGCCCGAAATATGCAGAAAAACGTAAAGCTTCAGATGTTGACTGGCTTGGAATTGCTCTGCTGGCAGTTACAGTAGGCTCATTACAGTTTATTCTGGAAAGAGGACATGAAGAAGACTGGTTTGAAAGTGGAATGATCGTAGCCTTCACTGTAGCAGCAATTTTAGGATTTATACTATTCCTTTGGCGGGAACTTACCTTTAAGTACCCGATTGTTGAGCTCAGAGTGCTTAAAAACAGCAACCTGAGAATCGGGACTATGATGTCATTCGTTCTTGGATTCGGATTGTATGGTTCTACATTCATCGTTCCTTTGTATACCCAGAGTATTTTGGGATGGACAGCCCTTCAGTCAGGTGCTTTGATGATTCCGGCCGCATTAACGACAGCCTTTATGATGCCTATCATTGGCAGGCTGCTGGCAAAAGGAGCAAAACAGCAGATCCTGGTTTCATTAGGGCTCTTTATTTTCTTTGTTTACAGTTTCTGGGGATACAAAATTCTGACACCGGATACCAGTAAAGATGCCTTTTTCTGGATGCTGATTGTAAGAGGTGCGGGTCTGGGATTATTATTTATTCCGATTACCTCTTTGTCGTTAAGTACCCTGAAAGGGCAGGAGATTGGTCAGGGAGCAGCCTTTACAGGAATGATGAGACAGCTGGGAGGATCTTTCGGGATTGCGGCAATCACGACCTTTATTGCCAATGCAGGACAGAAGTACAGAAATAACTTAATTTCCCACCTGGACGAAAACAGTTTTGATGTTCAGCAAAGGCTGGCAGCATTGAAAGCCAATTTTATAGCAAAAGGGATGACTCCTGATGCTGCAATGAATGCCGCCTATAAAATGCTCGACTTATCTGTAACAAAACAGGCCACTGTTTTATCTTATATGGATGTATTTCTTTATCTCGGAATCGTATTCCTGATATGTATTCCGTTTATCTTACTCGTAAAAGAAAGAAAGAGTAAAGAAAAAATAGATTTGAGTGAAGCCATGCACTAGATTTTAAAAAAGACCTTCGGAGTTTCGAAGGTCTTTTTTTGTTGTATCTGCCTTAACATAATAGGAGACAATACTTTCTGTTTTCATTTTGTTAAATAAAAAATAATATCACTTATTGGAGAGTTTATTTATTTTTTCTAGCTTTACATTACCAAATGAAAAAAATATGAATAAATTCCCTCACCTTTTAATAATCCATTCAAAAGGATTTGCCGGAATGCTGTGTCACACTTTATCTGATTTCCGGTTATTGAACTGACAGACCTGGCTGCCCTTCACTTGCTTTTTATAGTTCATAAAGGCAATTTCCCAATATCCGAAAACGGTATGAAGTATTGTATTACGTTTTATTATTTAGCTAAATCATGATTTCAAGCCACTAATAACTTATTATATATGAATCAAATTCAACTGCCGGAAACTTACGCGGCATTATCAGATTTCAGAAAAAATGATGTCTATCTTCCTGAAATGAATCAGGCTCAGCTTATTGCAGATTTCTTTCCCGGAACTTTCACAGAGCTTACCCAGCGCCTCTCTGATATTACAGGGGCTTTTTACGGAGGCATGCTCAAACAGATTGGAAAACTTTACGGACCCGAAGCTATTGAACAGCTTTCCAGCAGTTTTATGTACGATCTGGGATCAAGAATGACACTGAGGAATCTTGAAGCAAAACCCAATCTGCAGCCTGGAATTCCAGCTGTTGCAAAAATATTGATGGGAGCAGTTTTCACATCCAGTCCCGAATATAATTTTGAATTTAAAGAATTAAATGACTACAAATGCGAATTGCTCATTAAAGGAGTAGACCGTTACCACAAAATCACCCATAGCCTGCAAATTGCAGGTCTGTTGAAATGGCCAGTCATCAAACCTTTTATACAGGGCATTTGCGACACTATGGGACTGGATGTTTTACTTGAGATAAAAGTACTCAGACTCGATCCGGACAGCAAGTGCAGCTATCATGTCATGGTTACAGAAAAATAGCCTCCAACATAAAGTACCTGAAAATTGTACAGGCAGCATTCAATAGGAGCGGACTTTAGTCCGCTTTCTCTATAATAAATCAAGGATAAGTTTTAGTCTAAACATGAACCCGCGTCTCGCACCCCGCATCGCTAATCAATCCTTTCTATCCATTCAATACCACTTACATCAATCAGTTTCAGACTGTGGATATCATTTTTTTGGAAAATATCATCAATATTCAGTGTCACATCAGCTTTTGCTCCTAAGGGAATTACCAGACTGTGCTTTCCCGGTTTCACTTTGGCAACATAATGATTCTGAATATCCTCTTTAGGAATTCCGGCAAGTTCTTTATGATCCAGTTCCTTTAAAATCTTTCCGTTTTTGTCGAGGATATGAATCCCTATCAGAAAAGAGCCATACACATCAGCACCTTCTGTCCTGTAAACTTCAAACGTTAATTTTGAATGCTGATGAGAGATTTTTGAAATTTCCAGCTTCGGTTTTACCGATTTATTGTGCAGTGTTCCCCACACACCTCCGTGAAAATACTGATTGGTAAAAAGTGTTAACCCAAATATGATGAGTGAGCCCGCCAATACAAAAACCTTTGGATCTGACACAGGAAAATTTCCTGAGCCAAGCCATTGAAACCATCTTTTTTGAGTGAATTTTTTGTTGTTTTTCCTGAAATAATGATCCAGAGAATAAGGACCACTTCCTGTGAGAAACATGACAAATCCACCAGCTACACCCAATACACCAATCTGCCACTCATCAAGACAAGTTGTTCCCAGCCAGCCGGAACCTAATAAAATCCCGAGAGCAAGGCTGAAAATGCCAATACTCATCAGCCGGGTAAATAAACCGAGGATGATGAATAATCCGACAATTGCCTCAATAATGGTAAAAATCATCATGGAGCGTTGTAAAACATCAGGATGAGTCACCAGATATTCAATAACTGGTTTTATTCCGAGTGCATTGGGTAAAAAATGATTGAATTTTTCCCCGATATATCCTTTTTCGTCGGGAATAAGTTTGTTTTCAAGGATAAGACGGCGCCAGAACGCTGAAAAGTAGGTCCATCCGATAACCATACGGAGGGATAAAGTATATAATCCGGCCATGTCTGAAGACTGGCTGTTTAAGGTATGTTTCATTGAAATTAATATTGTGTTGTAAAAAACTGATTTTTTATAATCTGACTTAAAAAAAGTTTAAACCAGATGAAGTCTCAGTCTTTTAAACAGAATATATTTCGGAGGGCTGTTCCCGGTAGAATGCCCGGAATAGTTATTGAGAAAAGCTTTTTCTTCAAAAAGATTGGACGCAGCTGAATTAAAACCAGATAAAAACTTATGGTACTGGTTTTGAATTTTGGTTTTTGAAACTGCAACTTCTGAAGAAGCAAAAGTGGTATCACAGCTGAAAGAGAGCGATGAGGTTGTTTTTACCTTATTAAGTCCGCTGATGTATTGAATGTCAAAAATATCAAGAACATTTCTTTTGACTGAGCACGGAGACAACGAAAACACCAATATAAGTATCGTAATGACACCTTTATAAGTTTTCATATGAAGTCCTGAAGTGAGCATGATTACAAAACTACACTTTATTTTAATGTAAGCTTAATAAATTCCAGAAAATGATCCTGCTGATCTACAAATAAGTAATGAGAACAATTATCAATCAGTTTAAAGTTTCTTTTTCCGGCAATATTTTTAAGATCATCAAGCTGTTTCTCTGAAAATATACTGTCATTCTTACCATATATGGCAAAAACAGGAATTCCTTTCTTTCGGATATCTTTTAAAACTGTAGTATTGTCAAGGTTATTTAAAGGTTCATTCTGATAAAATGTAAGAGGAGAGTTGGGGTTTCTTATATTGTTTTTATAAAATTCTCCTGTCTGGTATTCCTTTCTCAGCTTTTCACTTTCTGGAGTAGGGTTGGGCATGTCAAAGAAGCCAAGTTTTCCCGCCGTTTCATAGCATCTTTTTCTGTAAGCCGCGGAATTTTTATCCAGATTTTCTATTGCTGAAATCTCTTTTAGCTGCACAGAATCTTTTTTGAAATGCTCTTTTGCCTTTTTAAGAATATGATCATAGGTCTCCTGCTGTGTAAATAAAGCGCCTGCAAGGGTGAGTGACTTTACCTTGTCAGGAAATTGTTCCGTAAAAAGAGTTCCGATAATTCCGCCGAAACTGTGGGCAATAATATTGGCTCTTTTGATGTTATAAGCGGAATAAATGCCTTTTAAATCCTCAAAACTTTCTTTAAATGTCATGGTTGCCCTTTCATCTTTTGAACGTCCTTCACCGCGTCTGTCATAAACAATGACATAAAATCCTTTGTCGGCAAGTTTTTGCGCGGTAGTCCCCTCAAATAAAGTTGCATTTCCTCCCGGCCCGCCATGGATAAAAATGACAGAAGGGTTTGTAGTTTCTCCATAAGCTTTAGAATACAAATTCTGTGCTTTACAGAACATTGAACCTATCATCAAAAGAAGGGAAAACAGTAATCTCATGGTAATTGTTTTGAGTCTTCTAAACTACTAAATTTCTGGACAGAAAGTAATAAAGCTTTTTTAACGGCTGTTAAATTTAAAAATTAAAACACTACTGACTGACAGTTGTCACAATCCTGCTTTATCTTTACAGTCTGAAAGTTTTACAAAATAGAAAATATACTGAAATGAGTTACTGTTTAGCAATAGAAGGAATGCAGCCCGAGAGCAGAAAAGAACTGCACAAAAATTACCATGATTACCACTACGGATTTCCTATCCATGATGATAATGAATTGTTTGGAAGACTGATTCTGGAAATTAATCAGGCGGGACTAAGCTGGGAAACGGTTCTGAAAAAAGAAGACAGTTTCAGAAAAGCTTATGACCAATTTGATATTCAAAAAATAGCGGCTTATACAGAAGAAGACCGTGAAAGGCTGTTGAGTGACCCTGGAATTATCAGAAATAAATTAAAGGTCAATGCTGCCATTGAAAATGCTAAAACAATCATTGAATTACAAAAGGAATTTGGATCCTTTGAAAAATGGCTGGAACACCATCATCCTATGACATTGCAGGAATGGATGAAGCTTTTCAAAAAAACATTCAAATTTACAGGTGGAGAAATTGTCAACGAATTTCTTATGAGTACCGGATATCTGAAAGGAGCCCATCATGAAAGCTGTCCTGTACACTCGAAAGTATTGGATCAAAAGCCTTTGTGGAAAGAGGTTGAGGGGAAGTAGAATACGACTTTCTTTCAATTAATAAGCCTGGATTCCTAAAATTAAGAATAGAAAAAGAAAGTCCATTTTTTATATGTCAGCTGGTAGCTAGGATTTTAAGCTCTGGCTCAAGCCCATTTCTATTGAATTGATCAGATCATTTTTATGTGCCTGTCTCCGTTGAGTGTAAGATCTTTGCAAAAATCCTTTAACCAAACCTTTTATTTGTTTTCCATAATCTGTTTATGTTCGTTACCCCATTTCTCAAACTCAAGAATGATGGGCTTCAGCTTATAACCGATTTCTGTAAGCTCATATTCTACCCGTGGAGGAACTTCGGCATATACGGTTCTGGTAATGATTTTATCGTCTTCCAGCCTGCGAAGCTGAAGGGTAAGCATACGTTCGGTAATGTTCTGAAGCTTTTTCCTAAGTTCTCCAAATCTCATTTTTCCATTGATCAGATAACAGCATATTGCCAATGCCCACTGTCCTCCGATAATATTGGAAGCATAGATTTCCGGACATTCGTCAGCAAGTGCTTTTTTATTGGCAAAATTGGTTGAGGTTTCCTTTATTTTAGTCATTACTTACATTTTTTATAGTACCATACAATAGGTTGCTAATGTACGAAATGTAAGTAACGTGTTGTAATTTTGTTATAGAAATTTAGACATAATGAAAACATTAGTGATTGTGACGCATCCTGATATTGAAAAATCAGTGATCAATAAAAAATGGATCGACGAGTTAAAAAAATATCCTGAGAAATACACGGTTCATCAACTGTACGAAGCTTATCCTGATGGAAAAATCAATGTGGCAGAAGAGCAGAAGCTGATGGAATCGTATGACAAGATTGTATTTCAGTTTCCTTTTTACTGGTTCAGCAGTCCGCCGCTTTTAAAACAATGGCTGGATGAAGTGGTTTTGTATGGCTGGGCCTATGGTAGCAACAGCGGTTTCAAACTGGCCGGAAAGAAAATGACACTGGCTGTTACCGCAGGAATAGATGAAGATGGATATTCTGAAACAGGAGAATATAAATACACGATGAATGAACTTTTCCGACCTTATGAACTGACTTTCGATTATATAAAAGCCGATTATAAAGAACCTTTTGTGTATTATGGAATTGAAAGAGATTCTTCCGATGAATGGATCAACAGAAGTGTTCCGATGTATCTGGAGTTTCTGGACAATTTATAACTGAATAAAAGTAAAGTTGAACTTGAATTAAAACGGGTTCAACTTACTTTTGTATGTATTCAAAAAGATTTACACCTACAAAAAATACTTCAAAACCCTTATCCCACCGTAGGCGTATCCTCTTCTTTGAGTATTTTTTTCTCCTTCATGGTAAGCATCATTCTTTCATATTTGTACTTTTCCCAATCAAATGTGTTGAGAAAATCAAGGGCAGCCTGAAAACCTCTGTTGAAGAGTTCTTCCTTTTCTTCTCTTTTCATAAAGAAATTCAGCCAGCTGCTGGTGCCGCAGTTAACGGTCTGTATGCTATATAGCTTATAAAAAGTATGTTTGGTAAGGAATGTCTTATCATTAAAACCTTTCAGGGTACTGATGATATTTCCTGCGTAGCTGAACGGTGTTTTAAGGATTTCTTCACTGGTTTTTCCCTTTTCAGAAAGAATGGCAGAATCACTGGTTAGCTGTACCCCAAAAAGAGGCATTCTCGGATAAAAAACTTCATCCGCATGAAAAAGGTCAATAGGGAAGTTGGAAATACTGCCGCCATCAATGAAAACTCCTGCAGGATTTATATTTTCAGGTTGGGTATTCATCCAATACCTCCAGGCATATTTTACAGAATCATCGTTTCTGTTAATTTGTTTCTGGAAAGGTTCAAAGAAAAAAGGTACCGCCATAGAGGCTCTTACAAATTCAGCCGGACTGATGTGCTTCAGTTCCTCTTCGGACCAGTAGAGATTGGCCATCGTAGGAAGTTCTACCTTAATTTTAGCATTGATATCAGTGGTAATAACCACATATTCTGAGGTAAGAAGATAAAACGGATTGTTTTTATAATAATCATTACTGACGGCACTTTCATAGAAAATTCTGTATCGGGTCTGGTCAATGTGTTCCTGATTTTTGATTCTAATCTTTTCGATGCTTTGCAGAGCCATCTGATAATATTCCTGCCTGTTCCCATAGCGGTAGTTGAGATTGAGCTCTCTTTCTTTCTGAATGAATTTTTTATTGAGATCGGCAACTGTTTGTATTCCAAATTGGGCCAGCGCATTTTGCATGGTATTCTGAAAAACATTTCCGGGATTCAGTCCGCTGTTTTCTTTTCTGAAATTATTGTAAAGCTTTTTAATACAGAAAAAGAGAATGACAGCCGGAATCAATGGAATCAGGAACATCAGTTTTGCATTCAGTATGGTTGTGGGAGGAGCCAGAAAAGGAATGCTCAGCAGAATAATGAAGAGGATTACCGCAATAATTGCATTGATCTTAAAAAAATCTTTGTTGTTCAGCATCGCATGAAGAGTTGTCTTTACATACGTTTTCCCATCCATAAAATCTGCAAAATTCCAGCTGAAAAGTATATCCTTGATCAGCTCACTTTTAGGCTCTTCTTTGGTTTTGCAGGCTGCAATAAGCATGGTGTTAATAGCTCCGGCACTCGTTCCTGCTACTTTCAGAAAACGGATCCCGAATATTTCCAGACCATAAAGATAGCCTACCAGTGCGCTTCCCCACACACCGCCACCTTCCTGTACAAACTCTATATACTGATTACCGGACTGATCCAGAAGATCAGAGAATTCTTTGGCAGCTATATTCCCGTGTAAGGCAAGCAATTTATCTTTGGATGCCTGTGAAAGAGAAGGATCTTCCAGAATTTTGTTAAGGTTTTCGGTAGTCATAGTATTTTGTTTTGAGGGTGTGCCGGTAAAAGACAAAGATCATCAATTGGATTATTAAAATCCTTGTGTCGTTATATTGATATAAAAATGAATCACCATTGTTTTCGCCTTACATAAATAAATGTACTGATTACTACTGTAGCCATCGCACCCAATGTTATAAAATATCCATACTTATGATGAAGCTCAGGCATATTATCGAAATTCATCCCGTAAACTCCGGCAATGAAAGTGATCGGTAAAAAGTAAACAGAATAAATGGCCAACACCTTCATCACCTGGTTGGCTTTTTGGTCTGAAAGTGCCAGAAACATGGAGATAAGGTTGGTAATCTGGATATTCAGGTGATCAAAATCCGCCACAACATCTTTATGCTTGTCCTTTAAATCAACAAATTCGGAGTCCTGTAAATTCAAGAGTTTAAATTTATCAATAGCATCCGTAGAGATGACCAGTACGCGGGAATTCAAGCCCGATTTTCGTTTCAGTTTGTAAAGACGGCGGATCTGGCTGGTATGATTCGTGTTTTTAAGAAAAATTTCATTCTCTATATTGTCCATCGTTTCGAACAGACTTAAAGATTCATCATCAAAACTTTTCATAATCAGGATAGCAATCATAAGGGTGATTTGCTGAGGAGTAACATCTTCCTGAATCAGGGAGACTTTTTTCTTGGTCTCTGTGATACTTCTGGTTTTCATCCTGTGGATGGTAATAATGGTATTTTCAACCAGAAAAATTCCAATCTTGGTGCTGATATCGCTGATGGTATTCAAATTCTTTCTTTCCAGTTCGGTACTTTCACGGAGTAAAAAGAATTTTACGTTCCCATCTTCTTCATATTTCGGAAGGTGATTAGGATCCATCGTATCTTCCAGAAGAAGGTTGTTGATTTCATATCTTTCATGAAGAAATTTCAGGTCTTCTAAAGTAGGAGCCTCTACATCTACCCATTCGCACTGGGAGGTTCTGTATATCGTATCAATTGGCATAAAGTAAAAATACTAATATTTTGAAAAACTATGTGTTAAATAAGTTTTATCTTTGCCAAAATTAAAAAACTATATGATTAAAAGTACAATAAAAGGGGTGGGATTTTATGTTCCAGATAACGTTGTTACAAATGATGATTTAGCAAAACTAATGACTACCAATGATGAATGGATTACGGAAAGAACAGGTATCAAGGAAAGAAGACACAGAAAAAACAGATATGACTCTCAGGAAACCAGCGCTTATCTAGGTTTTAAAGCTGCAGAAAAAGCCATCCGCAATGCTGGTCTTACCTCAAAAGATATTGATTATATTGTTTTTGCAACACTTTCACCGGATTATTACTTTCCGGGATGTGGTGTCCTGCTTCAGGACATGCTGGGATGTGACACGATCGGAGCACTGGATGTAAGAAATCAATGTTCAGGATTTGTGTATTCTATGAGTGTGGCCAATGCATTCATCAAATCCGGTACTTATAAAAATATTCTTGTGGTAGGAGCAGAAGTTCATTCTTTCGGATTGGACTTTTCTGATGAGGGAAGAGGTGTGTCTGTTATTTTTGGAGACGGAGCAGGGGCTATTGTTCTTTCTGCATCCGAAGATGAAAATGCAGGTGACATTTTAGCGATGAATATGCATTCTGAAGGAAAATATGCTGACGATCTTTGTACCCAGTTCCCGGGTTCAAAATTCGGATGGAGCGACAGAATGAGAAAAGATCCTGAAAATGTAACGAACAAAGAAGTATATCCGATCATGAACGGAAACTTCGTATTCAAGCATGCGGTAACAAGATTCCCTGAAACCATGATGGAAGCTTTGAACAAAGCCGGAAAGACGGTTGAAGATCTTGATATGTTTATTCCGCACCAGGCGAACCTGAGAATTGCTCAGTTTGTACAGGAAAAATTCGGATTGCCGGATGAGAAAGTCTTCAACAACATTCAGAAATACGGAAATACAACCGCTGCTTCTATTCCTATTGCTTTAAGTGAAGCGATAGAACAGGGAAAAATAAAAAGAGGTGATCTTGTACTTCTTTCAGCATTTGGAAGTGGATTCACCTGGGGGAGTGTTTTGTTTAATTTTTAATTTTTTTCATCATTTAATAAATTAAGTAGTTTTTTTTAAATTGATTTTATATAATTAGTTGATATTCAATAAATTGCTTTGGATAATATGTTTTATTGGATATCTTTGTGTCGTTGATTTCGATTTGCTTACAATTTACATCAACATAATGACTTCAGGTAGTATGACAAGGAAGTCAATATAAAGCACAATTTTAAAGAACAACCTTTAATTTATAATAAAATGATGAAAAAAATTATTTTATCAATGATGGTATTATCATTATCATTCCATGTTTTTGCTCAAACAGGAAGTATAGGTATTAATACTCCCAATCCTAACTCCAATGCAGCATTGGATATTGTTTCTACAAATAAGGGGCTTTTACCTCCAAGGGTTGCTCTGACAAGTACCAACTCTCCTGCACCACTTAGCGCGAATGTGGCAGGTATGCTAGTTTATAATACGGCAACAGCGGGCACTTCTCCTAACGATGTGGTCCCTGGTTTCTATTATAATGATGGCAGCCAATGGAGCGCTATTGCGAATGTTTCTACTCTGAATACTTTGGGGATCCCGAGACCGGCTATTTATCAATTAAATTCCACTATGAATAATTTTTTAAGTACACAAGTTAATGGGCAGAAACAGATTCTTGCTCCTGTATTGGAGATAGCCAACAGTTCGGGAAGCGGGGTGACTTATGCAGGAGCATCCCAGATTACATTTACTCCGGGGTTGTACACGATCACTTTTACGTATGAAGCACTCCATAACAATGGATCCTGCGATCTTTCCTCTTATTTTGTAGATTTTCCGGTTGGGAGTTCTGGTGGTACTCAAAGGGTACATAGTACAGCATCTCATGTGTCCGGTATTAATGCAAACCATGGAGGAAGCATTACATTTACTGCAAGAATCACTTCCAATTATGTATGGAATATTGAGTTGGGAAGGGGACAGTCAGGAAATTGTCTGGGAACTGGAATGAGCCTTTTTCAAAAATCTACACAGGTTTCCATATTAAGAATAGGCAATTAATACTTTTTAGGATATCATAACCAGAATGAAATTAAGTGAAAAAACCATAAACTCAAGTTTATGGTTTTTTTGTTTTATAAAAGGTTTATTTTGTGATCATAATAGTTGATTGTATTCTTTGATTGTCAGTGTTTTGTATGTTTTTTTGTTGATTCTTAAACTTGTGTAAAAGAATATAGAGTTTATAAAATGTTTTATCTTTTTTAATTGAAAACATTCATTATTATGCTAATTATTTGATTGTTTTTTGTTGTAATTTTATTTCTGTTAAAAATTCTAAAAACAAACATGAAAAACTATTTATTACCTGGGGCTTTTTTAGTTCCTTTATTTTCGCTAGCCCAAGTTGGAATAGAAACCTCGAATCCTCAGAAAACTTTGCACGTTAACGGCTCATTACAAGTGGTCAATGAAATCAATGTAGGAGGAAATGCCACAACGGCAGGTTCTGCAGGAACCACCGGTCAGATTTTAACTTCTAATGGACCTGCAGCCTCTCCTTCATGGCAAACCCTAAATACAATAAGCGGAACTATTAACGGCGCTTATTATGTACAGGGAACTACCGAAGCAACCGCAGCTCAGGGAACAACAATTGACGTACCTGGAGCAACAATTACCTTAACGGTGCCAACAGGACGTACCCAAACTTTTTTGTTTACCATTCTTGGATATGCCACTAATTTCCCTAGTGGTGGTGTTTCCAGCCAGGGGGTTTTTATTCTGGCACAGAATAATGTTAAAATATCATCAGCCTATACCACTAAAATAGGAGCTGGAGGAGGTTTGAATGATCTTCCTACACCGGTAACTTTTCTAAAATCCGTAACGCTTCCTGCGGGTACATATACTTTTAAAGTACAGTATGCTGCCTGGTCAGGTCTTGCAAAAGTAAATGTAAATCCTACTACTTACTCTGGATATAATGGTGACGTAGAATCAATGCTTACCAAGATGCAGATTTTAGTCTATAATAATTAAGTATTAATAAAATAAACAAAAACCGCAGGACCTCAGTTCTGCGGTTTTTTTGTATTATAAGCAGAGCCTTATTAAAGGCTTTTTAATAATTTTTCTGTGTCGGAAGAATCCTGTCCTGTGCTTTTGGCCAGTTCAATAGACTTTTCAGCCCATATTTTTGCATTTTTCTTATCACCTACCTTATTGTAAAGATTGGCTAAAGTATCTGTATTGGCAAAGTTCTGGTTTTTCTTTACAGATTCCTGTGCCCATGCAATGGCTTTTTCCAGAGAAGCTTTATTGCTCACATTTTCAAAGAAGTTCCATGCAAGAGAGTTCAGTTCTTCAGAACCTGCTGCAGAATAATCTTTGTAGATATCAAGGATCAGCTTTTCATACTCAGGAATATCTTTATTCTTTAAAGCTCTGTTAGCTTTCATTCTTTTTAAGATCTTGTCGGCCTCTTCTTTGCTTAGAAATTTCTGTGCTTCGGCCATAAAATAGCTGTCATCCCATTTTTTAGTATCCGGATTATAAGCTTTTTTAGAAATAGTATTCAGCTTGATATTTTTCTCAAACTTTTCGTATTTATCTTCCGGGAAGAATTTAACGATATCAGCTTTTTTATCCTGGAAAATTTTGTATAAAGGACTGTCTGTAGTCTGAACACCTGAAAGAAGCATTTGGATATCTTCCTGATCTAAGCTTGCTTTCTGTTGAAAATAGCGGTTAAGGACCTTTCCGGCAAACTCAGTATCGTTATACATGGTAAGTCCGGCAAGATTCTTTAAAAACTCAGGATCTTTTTCTCCCTTTTCAAACTGCTGTTTCAGAGAGGTTAGCCTTTTATTGGGATCTTCCGCGTCTTTTGCAAACTGGATAAAGTCTTTTTCTTCCACATATCCTAAGGTTCTGTGTACAGCTTCACCGTTTCCGTCAATAAACAGGTAGGTAGGAAATGCTTTTACATTATATTTTTTGGCCAGCTCAATTCCTTCTCCTTTTTCCATATCAATTTTAGCATTGATAAAATGGGAATTATAGTAATCACCCACAGACTGAAGTGGGAAAATATTTTTAACCATCAGTTTACAAGGCCCACACCATGAGGCATATGCATCAATAAAGACCAGTTTTTTTTCTTTTTTTGCTTTGGCAAGAATGGAGGCAAAATTGCCTTCTTCAAATTTAATTCCCTGTGCCCATGCAAGGACTCCTATAAAGATTGAGGAAAGTATGGCTATTTTTTTCATAAAAACTTTTTATTCCATGCAAATGTAATAAATATGACGACACCTGAGCCGTCCATATTGAAAATAATTATACAGGAATTTTGGTTTTAAAACAGATATCAGTTTATATTAAAGAAAACCATATATTATTTCTGTCTTATTATTAAAATTAATGTAAATTGATGTTTTTGGTTAAATGATTAAATTTCAATATAATATTTTAATAAAAAATAAAATATCACTAGTTTTGTAAAAAACAAAAAGACACTCCGTGAAATCAATGATGAATTATTATAAAATGAAAATAATAATTTGTTTTTCTATGCCTAAAAGTCTTTTGAAATTCTTGTTTTTGCTGATAACAGCAGTTCCCATATTCGCCCAGAAAAAAAATAGCTTTGATCTTATCTGTGAAAGGACTTCTTCTGTTACAGCCTATAAAGATTTACCCAAAGCCATTAAAACTGCAGATTCTCTCTATATGAAGGCACAAAAGCCTTCAGAGAAAATAAGATGTCTTATCCTTTCTTCAGAGCTGTACCATCATGCAGGTGAACTTAAAAAAGCAATCTGTTACAGTGAAAACGCCCATTCGGTAATCAATATGACTAATGATCCTGAATGGATGGCTGTAGTAACCCGATTACTTGCGAGACAATATAGACAGGTAGGGTTATACGAAAGATCCAAAAAATATATTATAAAAGGGCTGCAGGCTTCAGCCCGGATCACCGATTTTCAGAAAAGTAATGAAGCCGCAGGACTGCTGAATCAGGAAATGGCCTTCTACGAAATGGAGATGGGGAATTATCCTAATGCCATACAGCATATCGAATCCTCCCTGAAATATTTTGAAAAGATCAACAGCTATAATGAAAACAGAACCGCAGCGGCATCTTATCAACTATTGGGAGATGTCTATTTCAAGCTTAATAATTATTCTGTCTCTGAAGATTACTATAGAAAAGCTGAAGGATTGCTAAAAAAAGGAAGCTGTACGCTGGGATTGGTTTATAATGGCTTAGGAGGAATCCGTCTGAAGCAGAAAAACTGGAAAGATGCTGAACTGTATCTTAAAAAAGCAGAAAAAATTGCCGATACTTCCCGGAGCCTTAAGCTTAAAAAAGCAGTTTATTCCAATATTAATGATTACTATGAAGGGATTGGGGACAATTTCAAGGCTTCTTTATATGCAGTAAAATATGTGCGTGCCTATGACAGTATTGCAGCCCGCAATCAGAGTTTTGCCATAAAAAATTCTGAAAATCCCAAAGGAAAAGCTACCAAAAAAAATGGGCAGATGAATGGAGTGAAGAATGCGGCTATTGTCATTCTGTCCATTTCATTGGTTGGTCTGTTTCTTTTTATTAGAAGAAAACAGAAAAAACAGCGGTCAAAGCTTAGAAATATCATTAGAACTCAGTTGAACATGATCGGTAACAGGACACACTATCCTTTACAACAATCTGGTGATTTTGAGTTTTCCAATATTTTTGTGGAAGAAATTGATGAAAAAGACTCCGAGACAGACCGAAGAAGAAATGATTCTCTGATGACCCCGGAAACAGAATCAAAACTGCTGGAACTGCTTGAGGATTTTGAAAAAGGTAATCTTTATAACAATAAAGGCATGTCCCTTTCTTTTCTCGCCGGAGAATTGAACACCAATACAAAATATCTGTCTTATGTTATCAATCAGCATAAAAATGCAGATTTTAAAACGTATATCAATCGTTTAAGAATCAACTATATTGTAGACAAACTGATCAATGATGAGAGGTACAGACAGTATAAAATAAGTATCCTTGCTGATGAATGCGGATTCTCTTCCCACAGCAAATTTGCTGCGGTATTCAAGGCGGTCACAGACTATTCTCCATCAGCTTACATCAAATATCTGGATAGTGAAACCTGGTCAGATAAAAAATAGTCATTTTCCCGAAAATGATTAAAAAGAGATATTTTATTCAATTCTATATTGCCATTTTCACGAAAATGAACAACCTATTATTTTAAAGGAACCCTCTGCTATCATATCTTTGTGGCAGTTTCAAAGTATATAACAATTCTGTTACAGCTTATCACTTTTATTTCATTTCTGAACTAAGATCATTATAAGAGAAACTGCAATTCCCATTTTTTTAACTTTTTAAGGAAATATTCTGACCAGAATATCTGCCATATCCTATAATCGGGGTTGATTGCCCGGTTTTTTTTCAGTCAAGTTTTTTTAAGTGCAAATCCACAGATGTCTGTGGATTTGTGATTTTATTTAACTTTTGTACTGTCGGTTTTTACTTTTGAAGAATCCGGAGAAGGAATGGAGTTCGCTACAGCAGAATCTCCCATTCTGTTTCTTAAGGAATCTTTATTGTGAGCATCTTTATATTCCTCTCTTTTTTCTTTGTTTTGAGCACAGCTTCCAAGGAAAAGAAGTCCAAGAACTGCTCCTATCCATAATTTTCTCATAATAGTTAATTTTTGATTGTTGATGTTAATCAAATATAAGGATTAAAAGATAAAAGATAAAAGATAAAAGATAAAAGATAAAAGATAAAAGATAAAAGATAAAAGATAAAAGATAAAAGATAAAAGATAAAAGATAAAAGATGTTCCTTTAAATATCTGGATTCAATAGGGGTGGGCTTTAGTCGCCATTAGAAAATAATATATAATCCCCTGTAGTCAAAAACATGGAATAAACGTCTTTTCAAGCCAAAAATTTGAATATCCAATATTTCTGGTTATCCAATAAAAAAATCTGCAGCGCTTTCATCTGCAGATTTTCCATTTTAAATTAAACGTATATACATATTATTTGACAGGAGACGTTGCCATAGAATCCCTTTTGATCTTGATTGTATCAGGATTCGTCCTTTTTGTAGTCATCGTATCAGTAGTTGTAGGCGGTATGCTTTTTTGGGTACTGTCTACTGTTGCTGAATCTCTGCTACTTGTTGACATTGTCGATTCTTTGGTTCCACAGCTCACTGCAAATATTCCTATTCCGACGGCTGTTAGCAATAACTTTTTCATATTATTTTATTTTGGGGTGTATAATAACAGAAAATCAATAATTATTCCTAACAGGACTTTGAAAATCGTAAAATATCGGTAAAGTTTGTTAAAAGATGTTAGGTAACAGGTAGCAGGTAGCAGGTAGCGGATCGTAGGTATTAGGAGTTAGAGTGTTGGAGAGTAGGAGGGTTAGAGAGTTGTGGGGAATTGAGTATTGAGTATTGAGTATTGAGTATTGAGTATCGGAGGAGTAAAAGTGTATTCTGGATACCCGTAACTTTAAACCTTGAACTCTAATCCCCGCAACTCGCATCCTGAACCTCGCATCCGCCTATCACCACAAAAAAGCCCCGAAACCGAAATTCCGAGGCTGTATTCAAAGAACAGACAACAATTACTCATTGCCTATTACTCATTATTTATTAATTATCCCAGGTATGGATATTTGTAGTTTTTAGGAGAAACAAAAGTTTCTTTTACGCTTCTTACAGAAACCCATCTTAGAAGATTCATTTTAGAACCTGCTTTATCATTTGTTCCTGAAGCTCTACCACCACCGAAAGGCTGCTGTCCTACTACAGCTCCCGTTGGTTTATCATTGATGTAGAAGTTACCTGATGCATTTTCTAAAGCTTTGTAAGCTTCAGCAATTGCGTAACGGTCTTGTGAGAACACAGAACCAGTCAATGAATAAGGAGATGTTGAATCTACAAGCTTCAACGTTTCTTTCCAGTCCTGATCTTCATATACGTAGATCGATAAGATTGGGCCGAAGATCTCTTCTACCATACTTTCATAGTGAGGATTTGTAGTTTCAATTACTGTTGGGTGTACGAACCATCCTTTAGAATCATCATATTTCCCACCGATTGCAACAGTAGCTTCACCTGAAGCGTTTGCTCTGTCGATATATCCTTTACATTTTTCGAAAGAATTCTTGTCGATTACAGCGTTGACGAAGTTAGAAGTATCTTCCGGCGAACCGATTTTGATAGTGCTCATCTGAGCTTCCATTACTTTTTTCACATCAGCCCAAAGAGACTTAGGAATATAAGCTCTTGAAGCAGCAGAACATTTTTGTCCCTGGTATTCGAAAGCACCTCTTACCAATGCAGTAGCTACAGCTTCCACGTTAGCAGACGGGTGAGCAATAACGAAGTCTTTACCACCAGTTTCTCCAACAATTCTTGGATATGTTCTGTAGTTGTGGATATTATCACCGATCATTTTCCACATTCCCTGGAATACTTTTGTAGAACCAGTGAAGTGAAGACCTGCAAAATCCGGGTGAGCCAATACTTTCTCAGCAGTTTCTTTTCCGTCTGTAAAGATCATGTTGATAACCCCTGCAGGAAGACCCGCTTCTGTTAATACATCCATAATTACTTTTGCAGAATATACCTGCTTGTCAGAAGGTTTCCAAACCACTACGTTTCCTAGCATCGCCATACAAGTTGGAAGGTTTCCGGAAATTGCGGTAAAGTTAAATGGAGTTACTGCAAAACAGAATCCTTCTAATGGTCTGTATTCAACGCGGTTCCAGATTCCATTGTCAGAAACCGGCTGCTCAGCATACATTTCTGTCATGAACTCTACATTGAATCTTAAGAAGTCGATGAACTCACAGGCAGAATCAATTTCAGCCTGGTGTACGTTTTTAGACTGCCCGATCATTGTTGCTGCATTAATCACATCTCTGTAAGGTCCTGCCAAAAGATCGGCTGCCTTTAAGAAAATTGCTGCACGCTGTTCCCAGCCTAGTTCATTCCATTCTTTTTTAGCTGCCAATGCCGCGTTGATAGCGTCATCCACATGCTGCATACCACCCTGGTAGTAGAATCCGAAATCATGAGCATGATCCTGTGGAGACTGAAGCTGTACTTTTGTTTCAGTTTTTACTTCTTTTCCATTGATAATCATTGGGATTTCCACCTTTTCAGCCCACATTTTTTTATAAGTGTCGATAAGGCTTTTAACTTCCGGAGATCCCGGTTCGTATGAGTTTACAGGCTCGTTTACCGCTAATGGTACTTGCGAAATTGCTTTTGACATATTACGTTTTATTATTTTATTAAATTAATAAGATGTGTATACAAATTTACGATAATTATAAGGAAAGAAAAAATGCCGTCTTTTTTTGTCAGATAAACCAGAAAACAGATCTGATACTATTATTTATGCTTTTTCTGAGATAAATTTTTATTAAATCTTGATTTATTTTCAGAATTCTTTAGGTTTTAGAAAAAAATACACCATTTTCTTATAATTACAGGAATTAAGACAATAAAACATTTGTCATAGTTTAAGAATTGCTGTTAATGACTGTAAATAAAGGGTTTATGGTACAATGTTAAAATTATATAAATTCACTTTTGTTGCGATTTTGAACATTTTAAATAATTTTTTTGATAGCCGGAGGGATCAGATTGTTCTAATTTTACATCATTATTATCAGGTATGAAAAGAAGAGTCTTATTTTTCTCTTTTGTGATATTTTTCTCAGCGTTGTGTGCAGGTCTTTTTGCACATAAAGGGAAAACTCAGCCATATTCTGATATCCTTTCAAAAATTCATCTTTTACAGCAGAAATCTGATCAGCAGACTCAGCCTGAACTCTATAGTTTTTCAGATGTGCAGGATGTGCAGGATTCCAACGACTGGGAGAAAGTAAAATTTGATTATTCAATACTTGCACAGCAGTGGTTACATTACTTTTTTGCTGGCTATACTTACAATACACAGGTTGCGGCTGTTCAAAACCGCGTTTACATTACAGCACCAAGGTACATTCTGTATCACTGTCTGCAGGTAGCGGGCTGCTAATCCCTTTTTAAATTTTTAATGATCCGTTGTGGTTTGTATTCATGTCAATACAGATCGTAAGTATCATTCCCATTTTACATTTTTGAACATGTCTGTTTGCCTTTACGGAGAGGTGAACCGGATATTGTTTGTCCAATTTTAAATAAAAATATTATGCACTTAACACCGAGAGAAACGGAAAAGCTTATGCTGTTTCTGGCAGGCGAACTCGCTCTGAAAAGAAAGGCAAGAGGCCTGAAATTAAACTACCCGGAATCCATCGCTCTGATCAGCCACTTTTTGCTTGAAGGCGCAAGAGACGGGAAAAAAGTAGCCGAACTGATGCAGGAAGGCGCTAATCTCTTAACTAAAGAGGATGTAATGCCGGGCGTTGCGGAAATGATCCATGATGTTCAGATTGAAGCAACTTTCCCGGATGGGACAAAGCTGGTAACCGTACACAATCCAATCCGCTAATACTACTGATTATGATACCAGGAGAAATTTTTGTAAAAGAAGGTACAATTATCTGCAATGAGGACAGAGAAACTGTAAAAATAAAAGTAACCAATACAGGAGACAGGCCTATTCAGGTAGGCTCACACTTCCATTTTTTCGAAGTTAATAAAGCCATGAGCTTTGACCGGGAAAAAGCTTTCGGAAAGAGACTGAATATTGTAGCAAGTACTGCAGTGCGTTTCGAACCGGGTGAAGAAAAAGAAGTGGAATTGGTAGAAATAGGAGGAACTAAGAAAGCAATGGGCTTCAATAATCTTGTCGATGGGCAGGTAGATTCTGAAGAACAGAAAAAAGTGAGCCTTGCAAAAGTTGAAGAGTTAAACTTTAAAAATCATTAAGATGAGCTTACACGTAGACAGAAAACAATACGCCAATATATTAGGTCCTACAGCGGGAGATAAAATCAGGCTGGGCGATACTGAAATTATTATTGAAATCGAAAAAGATTTCACCCATTATGGTGACGAAGCCGTTTTCGGCGGAGGAAAAACCGTTCGTGATGGTATGGGGCAAAATGTTACCGCTAAAAGAGACGACGGTGTTTTGGATCTTTGTATCACAGGAGCCGTAATCATTGATCACTGGGGAATTGTAAAAGGTGATATCGGAATCAAAGACGGAAAGATCGTAGGAATTGGAAAAGCAGGTAATCCTGATACAATGGATGGTGTAAGTCCTAATATGATTATCGGGGCCTCAACGGAAGTTCATGGAGGAAAAGGATATATTGTAACTGCCGGAGGAATTGACACTCACATTCACTACATCTGCCCTCAGCAGATCGAAACATCTCTTTACAGCGGAATTACCACAATGATTGGTGGCGGTACAGGCCCCAATGACGGAACCAATGCAACTACCGTTACCCCGGGAAGATTCAACATGCAGAAAATGTTGGAAGCAGCAGAAGAATATCCTATGAATCTTGGTTTCTTCGGAAAAGGAAACTGCTCGGCAGAAGAACCTATCGAAGAACAGGTAGAAGCAGGAGCTTTGGGAGTAAAAATTCACGAAGACTGGGGAGCAACTCCTGCAACCATTGATGCTGCATTGAAAGTAGCCGATAAATATGACGTTCAGGTTGCCATCCACACGGATACGTTGAATGAAGGAGGGTTTCTGGAAGATACCATGAGGGCGATCAACGGAAGAGTAATCCATACTTTCCACACAGAGGGAGCTGGTGGAGGCCACGCACCCGACATTATTAAAGCGGCTATGTATCCGAATGTATTGCCAGCTTCTACCAATCCTACACGTCCTTATACCATCAATACCATTGATGAACATTTAGACATGTTGATGGTTTGCCACCATTTGAGTAAAAACATTCCTGAGGATGTAGCGTTCGCAGATTCACGTATCCGCCCCGAAACCATTGCGGCAGAAGATATTCTTCACGACATGGGAGTTTTCAGCATCATGAGCTCAGATTCTCAGGCGATGGGAAGACCGGGGGAAGTGATCACCAGAACATGGCAGACAGCAAGCAAAATGAAAGAGCAGAGAGGAGACCTAGCTGAAGATCAGGATAGTGGAAATGATAATTACCGTGCTAAAAGATATGTGGCTAAATATACGATCAATCCGGCTATTGCTCATGGTATTTCAGAATATGTGGGATCAGTTGAAGAGGGAAAACTGGCAGATCTTGTGATCTGGAAGCCTGCATTATTCGGAGTAAAACCGGAAATGATTGTAAAAGGAGGATTTGTCATTGCGGCTAAAATGGGAGACCCTAATGCTTCTATTCCAACGCCTCAGCCTATTATTTACAGAAATATGTTTGGAGCCCATGGAAAAGCTAAGTTTGGTACTTGTGCGAACTTCGTTTCTCAGATCTCAATTGACAACGGAACCATTGCTTCTTATAAACTGGAGAAAATGATTCTTCCTGTGAAAAACTGTAGAAATATTGGAAAAAAAGACCTTATCCACAACGATAAGACGCCTTTAATTGAAGTGAATCCTGAAAACTATAAAGTAACAGTAGACGGCGAATACATCACATGTGAACCGGCAGAGAAACTTCCTTTAACACAGCTGTATTACTTGTTCTAAGATAATTTTACAAATACAACCTGACAGGTTTCAAAAACCTGTTAGGTTTAATCAAGTTTATCCAATACAATTTAAAACAATTATAGAACTAAGTTTAGAATGAAATATTTAAATAAAACAGTTATTTCTTTTGCTGTAGCCGGTATGTCATTACTTTCCGGTAATGTAAGTGCCCAGTTTCTGGGCGGACACAGATTGAAAAGTGATGAAGACGGACCCAAAGGACAGTTTATGGTGTACGGTTCATTAGACTATTCTAAAATTACAACCTCATCAAGCAGCAGCAGTACCGTTTCCAGTGCACCGCTTGGAGTAGGGTACTTCATCAATAATAATGACCTTGTCGGAGTTAATTATGCTTACTCGCAGAATACAGTAGATCACAATGTAGTTTACAAACAAAATGAAGCGGGAATCTGGTATAGTCCTTCAGTAATGCTTGGAAAATACTTTGTATTGATTGGTCAGGTGGATGTCCACTATGTTTGGGGACAACAGCTGTCAACGGCTGCAGATGCGATGCAAAACTTTAATGGGTTCCGTCTTCGTGCTTATCCCTTGATCGGAATATTGTTAGGTGGCGGTTGGGCACTGAAATTCAAATTTGCAGAACTTTCAATGCTTCAGACCAAAACAAAAGAAGAAGGCTGGACGAAAAGTTATGTAGCAGGAATCAGCGGTTCAACATTTGGGGGGGGAATCTCCAAAAACTTAGACTTCAGAAAAAAAAACAACAATGATAATTAATCAAATCATAGGCAATCTTGCTGAAAATCCTTCGGAGAAAACCATAGACTATCTTGATCTGGAATGGTTTGAAACCACCAAAAGAATCCAGCGTAAAAAAACCAGACAGGGAACTGATGTCGCTGTTAAGTTTCTCAGAGAAGGGCAACGCTTGCGTGATGGTGATATTCTCTTTGAGGATGCAGAAAAAATAATTGTGGTCAATGTCCTGGAAACAGAAGCCATTGTGATGTCACCCACCTCACTGCTTGAAATGGGTACCGTATGTTATGAGATCGGAAACAAACATATTCCGCTTTTCATTCAGAATGATAAAGTTTTGCTTCCTTTTGAAATGCCCATGTTCAGATGGCTGGAAGCCAGTGGATTTAAGCCGGAAAAACAATCGGTGAAACTGCTGAATCTTCTTAAATCTAATGTAGAGCCTCACGGACATGGAAGTCTGGGATCTACAATCTTTACAAAAATCTTAAAAATGGCGGCTCCGAAAGATGAATAATATAAATTTTCTGTCAGGACTGCTTCATCTCGCAGATCCTACACTTCCCATCGGAGGATATACCCATTCCAACGGACTTGAAACCTACGTTCAGGAAAGAATTGTACACAACGTAGATACTGCAAAAGAATTTGTGCAGAATATGCTTCAGTACAATCTTAAATTCAATGACGGCGCTTTTGTAAAACTGGCTTATGAAGCAGCGGAAAAGGGAGATTTGCAGCAGCTTTTAGAACTGGATAATGAATGTAATGCGATAAAATGTCCAAAGGAAATCCGCCAGGCAAGCCAGAAACTTGGGCTCAGACTGATTAAAATCTTCAAAAGAAGAGAAAATTTTCCTTTAATGGAAGCTTTTGAGAAAGCCATTCAGCATAAAGAAGCCAATTCTCATTACTGTATTGTGTTCGGAGTGTATGCATATTTAATGAAAATTCCTTTGTATGAAGCACTTTTAGGATTCTATTACACTTCGGTTGCCGGGATGATTACCAACGCTGTAAAACTTGTTCCTCTTGGACAGCTGGACGGACAAGACATTCTATTCTCACTCTATCCCGTCATGGAAAAAACAGCTTTAGAAACTATAGATCTGGACAGAGACATGGTGGGACTTTGTAATACGGCCTTTGATATCAGATGTATGCAGCATGAAAGATTGTATTCAAGACTTTATATGTCCTAAAAAGATAAAAGGTAAAAGGTAAAAGGGCAAATTGGCGAATTGCTCTCTGCTGAGTGAAACCTTGCGATCGAAAAATATTCACAATCAAAAAACTTAGCGCCCATGGCGTTAAAAAATAAAATTTAAAGAAAATGGAAAATAGAAAATATATAAAAGTAGGAGTAGCAGGACCTGTAGGTTCGGGAAAAACTGCATTATTAGAACGTTTAAGCAGAAAATTATTCGGGACTTATGATCTTGGAGTCATCACGAATGATATTTATACCAAAGAAGATGCTGAATTTATGGCTAAAAACAGTCTTCTTCCTCATGACAGAATTATCGGAGTAGAAACAGGAGGCTGCCCCCACACTGCGATCCGTGAAGATGCAAGTATGAACCTTGAAGCGGTAGACGAACTGGCAGCGCGTTTCCCGGAAATTGAACTGGTTTTGATTGAAAGTGGAGGAGACAACCTTTCTGCAACATTCAGTCCCGATCTTGCAGATGTTACCATCTTTATCATCGATGTAGCAGAAGGAGAAAAAATCCCCAGAAAAGGAGGTCCTGGTATTACAAGATCAGATTTACTGATCATCAATAAAATTGATCTTGCCCCTTACGTAGGTGCCAGCCTTGAAGTGATGGAAAATGATGCCCGAAGAATGAGAAAAGGGAATCCTTTCGTATTCACCAACCTGAAAACAGATGAAGGACTGGATAAAGTAATAGGCTGGATTAAAAAATATGCCCTTTTGGAAGAAATTGAAGAACCGAATCTGGTAAGATAAATGGATAGTCATTTAAAAATTATTGCAGGATTCAAGGGAGGAGAATCCTATGTGAAAGATCTTTATGTCTCACTTCCTTTCAGAGTAGTTTCTGTAGGACAGCGAAAAAGTGACAAAAAGCTCTATCAGATGGTGATGAGCTCCTCTCCGGGAATTCTGGATGGAGATCACTATCATTTGGATGTTGCGCTTGAAAAAGGAGCTGCGCTTCAGTTGCAGTCACAATCCTACCAAAGGCTTTTCAATATGCAGGACGAGGCGCTTCAGGAGCTAAACGTATCCATGGAAGATGAAACCTCTTTTGCTTACGTTCCTCATCCGATAGTTCCCCACGAAGATTCCAACTTTAAGAGTAAAGCGAATATTCATATCGGGAACAACAGCCAGATCATCATCAGTGAAATTATTACCTGCGGAAGAAAACATTACGGAGAAGTTTTTAAACTGAAACGTTTTCAGAACGTGATGGAAATCTATCACAACAATAAACTGGTTGTGAAAGATAATGTCCTGATTCAGCCTGATATGATTCCGATCAGCAGCATCGGAAATCTGGAACAGTATACCCATCAGGGAACTATGATTTTCTACAGTACAAAAGAAAATGTAGATAAAAACGGATTGATAGAAGAGATCGTTGAAGCCGCTGCACAACATCACGAAGTAATGGAAGTAGGAGTTTCTGCAATGGAAGACAACGGTTTTGTAGTAAGAGCTTTGGGACATGGAGGTGAAATAATGTACAAATTTTTCCTGCATATTCAGGAGATTCTCTGGTCATTGGAGTAAAAAGAGATCCTTGTCAAGGTTCAAAACCTTGACAAGGATTCTAATATATTTAATAGAAGCGGGCTTTAGCCCGCTTAGCAAAAAGAAATCTTCCATTGGCTTCAGCCAAAACTTAATATAGAACAATATAGATAAATAGAAAATGGACAGTACAGTTTGGGCACTTCTTGTAAGCGCCATTTCAATAAGTTTTATACACACCGCTTCAGGGCCGGATCATTACCTGCCTTTCATAGTGATCTCAAAATCCAAAAAATGGAGCGGCATGAAAACAGCCATATTAACGGTTGTCTGCGGTTTCGGACACGTATTCAGTTCCCTGATTTTAGGTTTTATCGGGGTGTTCCTCGGATGGCAGCTGAATAAGATCTCATGGTTTCAGGATATCAGAGGAAATTTCTCAGGATGGGCACTGCTGATCTTTGGCGGTGTTTACCTTGTGTACGGCCTCATTCAGGCGATCAGAAATAAACCGCATAAGCATTTTGATGTAATGGGTGATGATGTGTACGTATACGAACATAACCACAGTGAAATCGTAATGCCTCAAAAAAGAATAAAAGTAACACCGCTTGTCCTGTTCATGATTTTCGTGATGGGACCAAGTGAACCTTTGATTCCTTTATTATTTTATTCAGGAGTAAAACATTCCATGCCTGAAATTGCCGTACTGGTAACTTCTTTCACAGCAACAACAGTGTTGACCATGCTTGGAATGGTTCTTCTGGGACGATATGGATATTCAACACTATTCAATACCGAAAAACTTGAAAGATATATGGGGGTAGTAAGTGGAGCAGTAGTAACTGTGTGCGGTGTGGGAATGGTCTTTCTTGGATGGTAAACGGGTTTCGGGGTTTCGGGATTCGAGTGGGAGAGTTTGAGGGTAAGAGAGTTTTGATGTGGATTCCGAAACCCGCACCTCGCAACCCGCAACAAAAAACAACCCGCAACGAAAAACAACCCGCAACGAAAAACAAACAACAACCCCATTATTAATAAATTAAAAAAACTATGAACGAATTTTTCAAAAAGCTACCTTTTTTAGACCATATTTTAAAAGGAATCGGGCAGATTATGCTCCAGGAAAACAGATGGACCGGGCTTCTGTTTCTGATAGGAATCTTTATAGGAAGCTGGCAGTGTGGAGTGGCCGTATTGCTTTCAACAGCAGCCGGAACTTTTATCGCAATGAAGCTCAAATATAATCAGTCTGAAATCAATGCGGGACTTTATGGTTTCAGTGCAGCTCTTGTAGGGGTAGCATTGGCATTTCTATTTGAGACAACCTTGCTGATCTGGATTTTAATAGTTTTGGGCGGAGCGTTAGCGGCTGTTATTCAGCATTTCTTTATCCAAAAGAAAATACCGGTATTTACTTTTCCTTTTATTATCATTACCTGGGTATTGGTATTTGTACTCCACCATTTTACTCATATTCCACCCTCTGCGATGTTGAGCGCTGAAGTGGTGCCTACAGAATATGATGATTTCCTTGCCTGTACAAATGGTTTCGGTGAAGTAATCTTTCAGGGAGGAATCCTTTCGGGAATGATTTTCTTCCTTGCCGTTTTCATCAGTTCGCCAATATCAGCTTTATACGGATTGGCAGCATCTATTTTGGGGGCAGGATTATCACAGTTGAACGGCGAACCTATCAAAGAAATCCACATGGGATTATTTGGTTTTAATGCAGTGCTTTCCGCTATCGTTTTTTCAGGAGTTAAAAAAACAGATGGTTTATGGGTATTGATCGCTGTTCTTATCACCATTGCCATTGATGATCTTTTAATAGACAATCACTGCCTGGATATAGTGGGCGGAGTATTTACTTTCCCATTTGTAGCCGGAACATGGATTACGCTTTTGATTCAAAAAGTATTTCTTAAAACGAAAAAATAAAAAGTTAGAGAGTTTTAGAGTTGGAGGGTTTGAGAGTTTAAGAGTGAGAACGTTTAAGGTTTAAAGTTTAAAGTTTTTTCATGATGATTGACAATTCACTTGCGAAGCAAAATTCACTATTGACATTCCTCTAACTTCTAACCTCTAGTTTCTAACTTCTAAAATTTAAATATAATTAAACTAAAAAAATGAAAGTAACAAAAATAGCAGCCGTATTTCTGGTTATGGCATTCAGTGGAAAGATAATGGCGCAGGAAGCAGAAAAACAGTTGCTGATCAAAGATGCAGATGACAAATTTCCCATTGCGGATGCTCTGGTAAAATACGACCACGGAAACAGCCATACCCATACAGGACCTGACGGAACATTTGCCGTTCCTGTAAAATCCCTTCCTGATACCCTTGTGATCAGCCGTCAGGGATATGATGAGGTAAAATGGGTCGTGACCAATGATGATGATAAAAATAAAGTTATTTTTTTACAGCATAAACCTTTTCAGATTTCTGAAGTAGCCATCAATCACAGTTCATTTCTGTCTGCCATTACAAAGGTTGATCTGAACAAATTTCCGGTCAACTCAGCGCAGGATCTGTTGAGAAAAGTTCCGGGATTATTTATTGCACAACATGCAGGAGGAGGAAAAGCAGAACAGCTTTTTTTAAGAGGATTTGATGCTGATCATGGTACAGACGTAAGCGTGAATGTAGACGGAATGCCTGTGAACATTGTTTCCCATGCCCATGGCCAGGGATATTCTGATCTGCACTTTGTAATTCCTGAAACTGTTAATAATATTGATTTCGGAAAAGGTGCCTATTACATGGATCGTGGAGATTTTAATACGGCAGGGTATGTAGATTTTCAGACGTACAATGGGTTGAAAAACAGTATGATTAAACTGGAAGGAGGTTCATTCAATTCAAAAAGAGTGTTGGGGATGTTCAATATTCTGCATGATGATCTGGGGAGGAAAAATGCTTATGTAGCAGCAGAATACAACTATACAGACGGGCCTTTTGATGTGAAACAGAATTTTAACAGGGTTAATATTTTTGGGAAATACAACCAATGGCTTACGGATAACGATTATTTCAATATTCAGTTTTCAACATTTAATTCTTCCTGGAATGCTTCCGGACAGATTCCGGAACGTGCCGTGGACGAAGGAATCATCGGCAGATGGGGAAGTATAGATCCTACAGAAGGTGGGAAAACTTCCAGAACAAACCTCCAGATGAATTTTAAGCATATAATTTCTCCTTCCGAGCAGATTGATGCTATGGCTTTTTATTCAAAATATAATTTCAACCTGTATTCTGATTTTACCTTTAATTTAAAAGATAAAGATCATGGAGACGAAATTCAGCAGACCGACGGAAGAAATATTTACGGAGCCGAAGTGAAATATACAAAGACTTTTTCTTTTGCCAACAGCTCGTTAAACTGGACTTCAGGAATCGGATTAAGAAATGATGATATCAATACCTTACAGCTTAATCACGTTTATCACAGAGACCTTCTGCTGGACAGACTATCCGATGTGACAGGAACAGAAACCAATCTTCATGCCTATTCAGGATTGATCTGGAAAACAGGAAAATGGACCATCAATCCGGCTTTGAGAGTAGATCATTTTATCTTTAATATGCATAATCTGCTGGATGTGGAGCAATTACCTTCCGGACAGTCGAAAGAAGCAACAAGGTTAAGTCCAAAATTGAATTTTTCCTATGCTCAGAATGACAATGTGATGTGGTTCCTGAAAACAGGAATGGGTTTCCACTCCAATGACCTGAGAGTAGTAGTTCCCAATAAGAACGAAAATACCCTTCCGTACTCCATCGGAGCGGATTTTGGGGTAAGATTACACCCGTTCAAATCCTTGATCATTACTCCGGCATTATGGTATATGGATCTTCAGCAGGAATTTGTGTATGTAGGAGATGATGCAGTAGTAGAACCTTCCGGAAAATCAAGACGTTTCGGGGCTGATCTTGGCGTTCGTTTCCAGCCGTTGGAAAATTTTTACCTGAATGCAGATGTCAATTATTCCCACGCAAGATTTACCGAAGAAGGAAAAGGACAGGACTATGTTCCGTTGGCTCCGGTAGTTACCAGTACAGGATCTGTCAACTGGGATTTCCTGAATGGTTTTTCTCTGGGACTTCAGTACAGATATCTGGGAGCAAGACCCGCTGTAGAGGATAACAGCATCAGAACGAAAGCCTATTTTGTGAATGATTTGATGCTTTCTTATAACCGTCAGAAATGGGGAGCGAATGTTCAGCTGAATAATCTTTTCAATGTAAAATGGAACGAAGCCCAGTTTGCCACAGAAACACAGTTAAAAGGAGAAGCAGAACCTATTACAGATCTTACCTATACACCGGGAAGCCCTTTTGGAGTAAGAGTAGGAGTGTATTATAAGTTCTAAACAGGAGAGTGGGAGAGTAGTAGAGTGAGAGGGTGAGAGAGTTTGAGAGTAGAAGGGTTGAAGAGAGTAAATTATGGGTTTCGGGATACGTGTTTCGGGGTTTTACTCTTTCCACTTTAGCTTTTTCACTCTTTTACTTACCTCCTTTGCTTTAAAATATTTTGTATAACTTTAGATAATCATAACAAGGATATGGAAGTACTATCCAATTTTCAATATAAAAAGCTTTTTCTGCCGAATATTACGGAAAAGATATTAGCCAATAATGCTGATATACAGCTCTATCGGATAGAGAATTATCTTAAAGGTATTCTGATGCCGGTAATTCCGTATCGTACCACGTTCAATTTTATTATCTTCGTTACCAATGGCCATATCAGACAATATCTTGAAAATAAAGAATATCATGCTGAAAAAGGAGGAGTAATCTTTATTAAACAAGGAACAATCACAGCGACCGTAGAGCTGTCAGACGATATTGAAGGTTTCTTCCTTGCCTATGAAAATAATATTCTGTCTGAACAGGAACTGCCCAAACATAAAAGCAGTATTTTCTTCATGACTCCCTTCCTGAATCTTGACAGCTTAACCTACGGAACCATCACACAGCTTCTCCCGATTATGGAACAGGAATTATGGTTGAATAATCTCAATATCAATGATGTAGTGGTGACAATGCTTCATTTGATTCTGATCAAAATGCTGAGCACAGATTCTGATACCCATCACAAATCTGCAACACGCCCCATGGAACTGTCTCTTCAGTTTCGTGATCTTTTGTTTAAATATCATGTAGGAGAAAAAAGAGTAGCTTTTTATGCTGATAAACTGTCCGTTACAGAAAGTTATCTGAATAAATGTGTCAAAGGGGTTACTCAAAAATCACCAAAACAATGGATCAATGAGATTGATATCAATTACAGCAAAGCATTGCTTCACTCCAGTAAAGATATTGCAGAAATTGCCTATGAACTGAATTTCCATACGGCTTCCCATTTTACCCAGCTTTTCAAAAAAATTGCAGGAATCACCCCGAAGGAATACAGGATTCAGTTTTTGAATAACAGTAGGATTTCAGTGTTATAAGGCTGGAAGCGGGATGTTAGATGCTGGAAGTATTAAAGCAGGTCAACAAAATGAGTTGAAAGTTCAGAAGGGGTTTTTAAGAGTTTCAGAACTTCCCTCTCCCAGCTTCCATTCTTCCATCTTCTACATCTTTTCGTTTTCCAGAATCTTCAGCACTAGTCTTTCTTCTTTTGTAAGATCGGCTTTTCCGTCATTTTCTTCTATGACTTCCAGTTCATCAAGATATTTTTTGATCGTATTATTCTCGTAAAGATTGATGACTAAAGGATGAACATAATACTTTCTGCAGACAGCCGATGTATTTCCCAGGTTTTCTGCCACGATATCCAGGGCTTCTTTTACCTTTTTTTTATATTGAGTGTCATTTTCCGCATACCCGATCTCTTTAAAAGCGATCAGGGCACTTACGGTTCCGGACCATGTTCTGAAATCCTTTGCTGTAAAATCTTCACCACTGATCTCTTTGATATACTCATTCACCATCCCTGAATCTACAGAATGACGGTTTCCTTCATCATCAAAATACTGAAAAAGCTCTTTCCCGGGAATATCCTTGCATTTCTGAATAAGCCTAGCCAGCCTTGGACTCCTGAGGTCGATTTGATGCATGATACCTTTCTTTCCTTTAAAAGAAAAAGAAATTTTTTGTCCTTTTACCTTTACATGTTTATCCTTTAATGTGGTCAGACCAAAAGAACCGTATAATTTTTCATATACGTTATTCCCGATACGGATATTGGTTCTTTGCATAAGGCTTACAATTAAGGCAAGGATTTTTCGTTTCTCAAAATTTCTCAGGGCAAGATCCTGTTCTATATGCAGACGGATGTCCGGTAATGCATATCCGAACTGAAGCATTCTGTAAAATTTTGTATGATTTCTTAAAGCACTCCACAGAGGGTGGTAGCGGTACTGTTTTCTTTTTTTTACATCGAAACCTGTGGCCTGAAGATGGCCATTGTCAAGAGCACAGATCCATACATTTTCCCACGCAGGCGGAATCACCAGTTTATTGATCCGGGTAATTTCGTCTTTATCCTTTATTTTTTCTCCGTCTTTATAATAGGAGTATTTCTTCCCGGTTTTCTTACGGGTAATTCCGGCGGTTTCCGCATCGGTGGTATATACGAGATGTACCGCCTTTGCAGAAGCTTCCGGATCCTTCATTATTTTAACAATTTTTGAAGGCTTAAGGTGAGAAATGATCTCCAAATCTGTATTCTTCTCCATAAAACATGGTTAAGAGTTTTTACCCTTCGAAAAAATCAGTAAAATAATCCCTACTATCACACAGACTAAGATTATTCCCCACCACATTCCTGCCTTAAAAATTGTTTCTACGGCTTCACAACTTGTTAATGTCAGTATACTTAACAGTATAATACTGTAAAAGCTCCATTTTTTCATAGGTATATATTTTGTTGGTGTGTTAAATTCTGAGTCGGTCAGCTCTCCATTTTTTGATAGACCTTTTAATTTCGTCTCCTGAGATGTTTTCATGAAGTGCTCTGTATAAAAGCTCTTTGAATTCATCATCATACGTAAATCTCAATGCAGCAATCTGATCGAATTTCAGTTTCTCAGCAGTTTCATCAGACCTTTTATTGAAAATTTCGAAATAACGCTGTTTAAACTCCAGTATAACCATCCGGTTTTGAAGTCCCAGCGCATAATGCTGCCTTATCATCAGTGCCAGATAAAAAAGCAAAAAAATCACTACAGAAAACAGTATCCAGATCAGCTGATTTCCGGGGTCATCCCAGATTTTGTAAATTCCTAAAATCTCCAATATCATAAGCAATGGAAGATAAATGAAATGATGTGGCGGATAAAATTTCCTGTGGTTATTGTAGTTTTGCTGTTTCATGCAATAAAATGTAGCAATAATCTTTCCAAAAATTTATTATTTTGATAATATGGTAGTTTTTTTTACTTGAAAATGGTTTATTTTGTTAAATATGTTCAGTTGTTCGATTTTTTTCAGAACACTTTAAGAATAAAGAATTATTAAGCAAAATAGCCGGTAGATTTACCTTCAGACATCAAATTTTTTGTAACTTTCGGTGGTTAAAAATAAAAAGAATGACTTCAAAGGAAAAAGTTGCTGCGCTTCGTGAAGAAATGCAGAAAAATAATGTTGATGCATTTATAGTATATTCTGCAGACCCGCATATGAGCGAGTACCTTCCCGAAGAATGGCAGGAGAGAGCATGGCTTTCCGGCTTCTTAGGTTCTGCCGGTTTTGTGGTAATTACCAAAGATAAAGGCGGACTTTGGACAGACGGAAGATACTTTACACAAGCTGCTTTAGAGCTGGAAGGTTCCGGAATTGATCTTTTCAAAGATGGAATGGAAGGAACTCCCAATTATATCGACTGGATTATTTCAGAAATTCCTGCAGGCGGTAAAGTGGCGGTAAATGCTGTTGCAGCCTCTCATGCCAACTGGGAACTGCTTTCTCAAAAATTCAACTCCAAAAATATTACGCTGGCAGATATTCCGCTTTTAAAAGAAGTATGGAAAGACAGAGGAACTCCATCTGCTAACCCGATTTTTGTGCATCCGATAGAAAGAGCCGGTAAATCAGTATCCGATAAAATTGCTGCCATCCGTCAGAAAATGGAAGAACAGGAAGCTACCGTACACATTATCTCAAGTCTTGATGATGTGGCATGGACACTGAATCTGAGAGGAAGTGATGTAGAAAGTAATCCTGTATTCTTAGGATACATTGTGATTACTAAAAACGACGCTGTTCTGTTCACAGGATTAGAAAAGATGGAAGTGGCTGCGAGAAAACAAATGGATGATTCCTTTGTAAAAATGATGCCTTACGAAGAATTTTACAATTATCTGAAGACTTTCAAAAACGAAAAAGTTCTGGTTTCTCCCAACAGTAACCAGCAGATTTTTGAAACGTTAAAAACAGACAACCAGTTTATTAAAGCTCCGGTTCCGGGGAATCTTATGAAAGCCCAGAAAAATGAAGCTGAGCTGGAAGGTTTCAGAACAGTAATGGTAAGAGACGGAGTTGCGATGGTGAAATTTCTTTATTGGCTAACGCATAATGCCGGAAAAGAAGCTATGAATGAATATTCTATCGGTCAGAAACTGAGAGGATTCCGTGCAGAAGGTGAAAACTTTGTCGGAGAAAGCTTCGGTTCTATCGTAGGATATAAAGATAACGGTGCTATCATGCACTATTCTGCCAAAAAAGAAGGTAGTAAAGAAGTTACCAATGAGGACACGATCCTGGTAGATTCAGGAGGCCAGTACCTTGAAGGAACTACAGATATTACAAGAACTTTTGCCCTGGGAACACCTTCGGAAGAGTTTAAAAGAAATTCAACATTGGTATTACAGGGACTGATCCGTTTATCAATGGTGAAATTCCCGAAAGGAACAAAAGGAGTACACCTGGATGCTATTGCAAGACTTCCGCTATGGATGGAAGGTAAAGATTTCAACCACGGAACAGGACATGGGGTAGGAAGCTTCATGAATGTACACGAAGGACCGCAAAACATCAGAAAAGATCTGAACCCTCAGGAACTTCTTCCGGGAATGGTTTGTTCAAATGAACCGGGTTACTATCTGGAAGGTCATTATGGAATTCGTCATGAAAACCTTATTGCAGTAAAAGAAGCAGAGAAAACAATTCATGGAACATTCTATGAATTTGAAACATTGACGTTCTGCCCGTTCTTCAAAGATACAGTGGTAAAAGAAATCCTTTCAGAAAGCGAAATCGCATGGCTGAATGGTTACCATAAAACTTGTGAAGAAAAGCTTGCTCCACACCTGGATGGAGAAGTTAAAGAATGGTTCCTTCAACTGGTAAGCCCTCTTTAATAAAGATTCAAAGGTGAAAGCGTATGACAGTCATAACTTTAAACTTAAAACCTTGAACCTTAAATAGTAAACTGAATATTGTTAGATAATCCAAAAGTCCTGTAAGGTATTTCCTTCAGGGCTTTTCTTTTTATACAACCGTATTTTTACGGATATAATTACAGGGATTCCACTGATGCATAAAAAATAAGGTTCACCTATCTTTGTTACAACAAAACATCATTCATATCTTCATAAATAACTCAAGTAAATTCAAAACGGTAGATCATCTCGTCCTGAGATGATTTTTTTTGTTTTCAATGGGAATCAGCCGGATCTATTTGATTTAAAATATTCAAACTGATTGATATAAAAACGCAAAGAAACTATTAGAACATCTTATTCTTAAGAGGGCTAAGGCTTCGACAAAGTCGCTGATGAAGCTATATGGCTATGCATGAGCTTAGAAAGAATCAATGAAATGGATTCCGTCTTTGCCCTCTTTACATTAAAACTCTGCAAAAATTAAAACTTTGTGTTTATAAACAACATTGCCTCCATCTTTTTATTTATTTTCGCTGAAACTTATTTGATATCATGGAACGTGACTATTTCCGAAGCTTTAATCTGTTTTCAGAAAATGAAATTGAAGAATTTCTGAAGAATTCCGAATTCAGGCATATCAGCAAAAATGATTATTTCATACAAGAAGGAGAGCTTTGTAAGGAAGTAGGCTTGGTGAAGTCTGGTATTTTCCGTTCTTTTTATACTTCTGACGAGGGAAAAGATATGACGTATTGTTTCCGGTTTCCCAATCATATGATCGCCGCCTATTCGTCATTTGTTTCCGGATGCCCAAGCAAAGAAAGTATGCAGGCTATTACTGATGCTGAGTTGATTATTCTTAAAAAAGATGCGGTAGATGAACTGGTTCAGAACAGTCTTAACTGGACAAAGTTTTTAAAAATCATTGCAGAACAGGAATATCTTGAACTGGAATCACGTTTTTTTCAGCTGCAAAGAGACAGCGCAGCCCAGCGTTATCAAACACTGTTAAAGAATCATCCTGATTATATTCAAAACATTCCATTGCAGTATCTGGCTTCCTACCTTGGCATTACCCAACGTCACCTGAGCCGTATCAGAAAGGAAATTTCTTTTTAGACATTTGTCCTGCTTATTGAACCGCGAGCGCTCTACTTTTGTCAAAAAAAGTTATGGAGCAAAATATTCTGATAATTGGTGGAAATGGATTGGTTGGAAAAACAATTTCCCGGATCCTGAAATCAAGAAATCCTCATCTTACTGTTTTTATCGGAGGGAGAAAAGGTGGAAAAACAGATAAAGACCTGAAGATCGATGTCACAGATCCTTCCTCGTTTAAAGTGATCTCAGAGAAAAAAATACATCTCATTATCCTTTCCGTGAATGATAAAGAAGATCATATACTTCGTTTTGCGATTGATCACCACATAGACTATCTGGATATTACAAAACCTACTCCGGCTTTGGTGAAGGCTTATGAAATTGCCGGTAAATCAGACATCAACAGCAGAATTGTCTTCAGCTCAGGCTGGATGGGTGGTATTGTCCCTGGATTAGTCAATACCTTGTCAGATTCCGGTGATATTAATGAGGTGAAACTGTTTGTCTACTATTCTGTAAAAGATCTGGCAGGAGAGAGTTCTGCTCACTTTATGGCAGAAAATGTAGCCGTTCCTTTTGTACATTATAAGAATGACAAACCGGTTTCCATCAGACATTTCCTAGATACGGAAACATTCAATTTCTCTTTTGGAATTGGGCATAGAACTGCCTATAATTTTGATGTGCCCGACTTGTATATTCTCAACAAAGTGGAAAGAATTTCCGATGTGAGTGTGAAAATGACCTACAATTCAAAATTCATAACCTGGCTGCTGGGAGCATTTCAATATCTAAGAATCTACAATATTCTGTCTTTAAAAGAAAGAAAAATGATTTTTGGATCCAGCGGTAACGGAGATCAGGCGGTCTTTGAAATTGTAGTGGATGATCCGTCAGGATCAAAGAAACTGAGTTTACAGAGTGAAAAAGGACAGGCAGAACTGACCGCTTTGTCTGCTGTTCTGCACACCGAAGAACTGCTGAGAAATCCTCATGAAAACAAGGTGTATTTCAGTCATCAGCTTCATGAGCCTTTATCATTAATGGCACAGCTTAATGCCTATGATTCTATCAATATTAATGTGAAGTCATGAAAAAAATAGCCATTATCAACGGACATCCCAATAAAGATTCCTTCAATTTTGGGGTGGCAGAAGCTTACAGGTTGGGAGCCTCAGAAACAGGAGCGGAAGTGCGGGAAATCGTTATACGGGATCTCAACTTTAATCCCAATTTACTGTTTGGATACCAGAAAAGAATGGAGCTTGAGCCGGATTTACTGAAAGCCTGGGAAATTATTCAGTGGGCAGATCATCTCGTTTGGGTACACCCGGTTTGGTGGGGAGGATTTCCTGCCTTAATGAAAGGATTTATAGACCGGCTTTTTTTACCGGGAATGGCTTATAAATACCGTGAAAATTCGGTATGGTGGGATAAGCTTTTAAAAGGTAAAACAGCCCACATTATTACCACATTAGACCAACCTGGATGGTATTACCGTCTGTTTTTTGGCAGACCCAGTGTCAATCAGCTTAAAAAATCCATACTAGAATTTTGCGGAGTAAAACCAGTGAAGGTAACTTATATTGGCATCATCAGGAATTCTAAAGATGAACAGAGGGCTGAGTGGTTGAGAAAAGTGAAGGAATCAGGTAAAAAACAAAAATGATTGTCTGCCCTGTGAAGTGATTGAATAATGATAACTTTATCCGGTAATAATGGTGTTTTATTAGCAGATAAAGTTATCATTATTAAAGTAGAAACACTTTTGCTGATCCATTTTTACAGTCCTTTTTTACCTTCAATCCAGTAGGCTTGTGATTTGATGCACTTTGGGGAAACACCTCTGGCTTTAAGGAATTTTCTGATCAGAGACATTCGGCCTCCGTTTCCTGTGAGATAAAAAATAACCTCATCATCAGAGATGGATTCTTTTTCTTCCAGCAGAAAATCATTCAAAGCTTCAATCATTCTCATGGTATTGTTTTTAGGACAGTGATAGCCATATAAATTGAGCTTTTCAAGAGCAGAGCAATCATCCAGCTCATGAAGGCAAATAAATAAAGAACCGGATTCCTCCACCGCTTCCTTGATCGAAAGAGAACTTCCCAATGATGTTTCATCTCCCACAGAAAAATGAATCCGCGCACCGGGAGTAAAGAATTGTTTTCCTCTGGGCATTAAAAGTTTTATGAAATCTCCTTTTGTCAGGCCGGTTACAAAATGACTTCCCGCAGCAGACCTGTTATGCAGGTGAAACAAAACATCGAAAGTTCCTGCTTCTTTATTAAAATTAAAAGGAGAATAATTCCTGAAATCCCTGTCATTGATTCTTATTCCAATGGCATAGGCAGGTTCATAAGGAACATTCTCTAATTCTGTTTTAAAGCGTACCAGCTGAAGATCGTTGGTAATCTGTTCTATATGGTTAACGGTGCATTCTTTGAATTTTGAGGACCAGACATTTTCTACGGTGTCATTGATCCATTTTGGTAGGCTTGGCATACGTGATTTTTTATTGCAAAGGACGTTGCAAAATCAGAAAATACCGATAGCGGTTTCGGGGAATTAATTGGACTATTCGCGGTTAAATATCTATTGGTGCTGATTCCGGAATTCTGATGGAGACTGATCTTCCAGTTTGGAAAATAAACGGCTGAAATAGGTATGATCACTGTATCCCAGTTCATAAGCCACTTCCTTTACACTGAGATTGGTAAAGACCAGCAATCTTTTGGCTTCGATTAAAATTTCCTGATGAATCCAGTGTTGTGCAGGCTTTCCCGTGACCTCACGAACTGTTTCAGTTAAATATCCTCTTGTAATGTTCAAAATTTCTGCATATTCAGATGGACTTTTCATGGTTTTGAAATTTTTCCGGACCAGAATCCTGAATGCCCGGGTTAATTGTAAAGCACGGTTTTCCTCTGAAGCCGGAGAAGTATTTTTCTGAGAATACAACTGGGCAAACATTCCGAGAAAGGCATTAAGCAGTGATTGAACAATGAGAAATCCTTCTTTAGTGGAAAGCATTTCGTTCGTATAGGAGGCATGAAGTAGGCCGGCTGTCGTATTCAGGTTTTTGACAAGGTTCTTATCCACAGACAGCGGCAGTATTTCACCCAGAGATTCATCAAAAAAAGAACGTACGGTATCCGGAACAAGTTCTGCTTTTACCGCTACAAACCATCCGCAGACCTCTTTCATGAGAAGCCCCTGATGTACCTGTCCCGGCAATACACAGAAAATAGTGGATTCTTTGGCTTCAATAGTTTTAAAGTCAACCATCATTCTCACATGACCGCTCTCCATACAGGTGAAAATATAATGACTGTCCCGGTGTATACCTTTGTCCAGAAGAATATCCCCTGAATCATAAGGCTGTTTATCCATCCTTTTGATATGGAACTGATGATGGGTAATACCATTTAAATCATAGGTGGGAATAGTCTGTTTCATCTTTAAACCTGTTGTGATGAGGATAATACGGAACAGCAAAATTACGTATTTTCACGGTTTTACATCCGGAATATTAATCTCAAATTCGCAGTGCATAATCATGATGCTTTCTTCAAGTCAGATTTTATATGAATATACACCGGAATTCGGAGCAGAAGGAAACCTGTTCCGGATTCTATTTTGCTTTTGAAAATGCCATTTTTATGGCTAAATAAGTTAATACACTGGCCATAAACCATTTCTGGACCTTTATCCAGACCGGATTATTGGAAAAGAATACAGCAACTCTTGCAGCTGTTAATACAATGATAAAGTTGATGCTGAAGCTGATCAGAACCTGAATGATCCCTAGTTCCAGACTTTGGGTCAATATTGAGCCATACTCTGGTTTGATGAACTGAGGAAAGAAAGACAGGTAAAAAACAGCCACTTTCGGATTCAGTACGTTCGTTAAAAAACCAATGGTGAATAGCTTTTTGGGACTATCATGAGCACCATTTTTATCAACATCAAAAATATTTCTGCTTTTGGGTTTGATAGCCTGATAAGCAAGATATAAAAGATAGACCGTTCCCAGGGTTTTAAGAACGGTATAAGCGAGTGGAACAGCCAGTAAAACAGCGGTAAGACCAAATGAAACCATGATGATATGGAATAAAAATCCACATACGACTCCGGCTAATGAGATAAATCCGGACTTTTTCCCCTGTGTTATCGACTTTGATATCAGATAAATCATATTAGGACCGGGGCTGATGACTAAAATGAGTGCAGCCAGTATGAAAAATAGTAGCTCGTGGAATGGAATCATGACAGTTCTTATTTAAATGATAAGGTTTCCGGTGCAAAGATAAGAGGTGTTTCCTGTTTAATTTTATCAGGGACAGAAGAAAAATTCATTTTTATTCAATTAAATTTTATTTTCCACCTGAATGTGATTTAAAAAATAGATCAGTCTGTTTTTTTTGTAAATTTCAACTCATAAAATAATTATCATTCACAAATAAATATTATCATGACTACTGAAAACATCTTTGAAGCTATCAGAAAATGGAAAAATCTTATTGATTCTTACAAAAATGGAATTGATACCAATGGAGCAGAAATTTTGAATTATTTGAATCAGGGAACTCACTTCAGCGTTTCAGGTGAAGACATTGAACAATGGAAAAGAAATTTAGGAACCACCGAACCCAAAATGATTCACGCCTATGTAGGCATTCATGAAGGGCAGCTGAAATTTTTCCTGATCGATTCCAAAAGTGATAAAGATGCTGATTTCAATACCATCCTGACGAAAGACTTCTTACGCGAGTTCAGTGAATCAAAAATAGAAAGCAGTAATGATATAGTGGCAGACGTTCCCCCGATTACTTCTGAATCAGCCATTAACCGGAATTTCAGATGGAATATGTTCGGAACATCGTGGATAGAAGCTCAGAAAACGGAGGATATCTTCCAGTTGATTTCCATTCCGTTTTCAGATTATGAGAATATTGGAATTACCACAGGACAGACCTGTACCAGCTTCTTCGGACTTACTGATGATCTGGAGAAAAAAGATCCCGATTTCCCTTATCATATTGAAATCATTACCGTGAAAAGTCTTGCCATCAATCATATGAGCGAGACTGCTGAAAATTATTCCACCCCAAGACCTCCCTTTACGATTATTGATACTCTTAATGATTATCAACTTCTGAAGCAAAGTACCAGTGTTGTCGTATAACAGTTTATCTCTTTATTTACAAATTATAATTAATCTCGTCTTATGTGCCGGATTGATTGTATTGATAAGGGAAGGGATCAAAACAAAACTTCCTGTGATTATATTGCTCACAGGAGAATTGATGCTGGAGCTGACGGATTTAACAGACCGGCTGATGAAATTAAATACACTCAATACTTATAATTATATATTGAGCCAGTTTTTTGGTTTGATGATCCTTACTGTGATTTACAGCAATTATTATATCCGGCTTTCCCGTCAATTAAGGTGGATGATTTACTGTTATGCTGTACTGGTGCTGATTACCAATGTGCTGTATGTTCAGAATGATAAAAAGGTTACTTTTTATTTCAACATTATCACCAGTATTATTATTTGTAGTTATGCGGCCTCTTATTTTATGAAAATTATCAGGGAAGGTAGGGTAAACAGAGATCTGTTTATTGTGAACATCATCGTTTTTCTGTTTTTCTCTATAGAATGTATCATCTCCACTACCTTTAATTTCTTAATCAGCAATCATCTGAACTGGGTAGCTCCTGTCTGGCTTTTTAGAGGCATTCTGCTATTGTCTTTTTATCTTGCTTTTATTAATCTGGGATGGGGCGTTGGGAAAATCAGGATCAGATAGTTCTATGGATATGGATTGGTATTGGACTGTTTTTTTTAACAACATTATTCATTACATTATTGGTAATTAATTACTTGAAAAGTATAAAGAAAAATAAACAGAAAGTCTCAAAGCTGGTCCGGAACACCCAAAAAGAATATCGGGAAAATATGCTGCTGGTACAGGAACAGGACAGAGAAAGGCTGGCAGAAGAACTTCATGATAATATTATCTCACAATTGAATCTTATCCGTTTGAATATCAATGATAAAAAACCGGAAGAATTGAATCGTGATTTAAAGAAATCGATGCAGCTGATCCGGGAGTTATCTCATAATCTTACGCCGCCTGATCTCGATGAGATAGAACTGGAAGATTTAATTGCAGATTATCTTGATCAGATCAATAAAAATATAGAGGTCGTTTTCAGTCATATGACGGTCAGAACCCCGATCAGCAACCCTGTAAAACTAAATCTTTTCAGAATTGTTCAGGAACTGATCACCAATATTTTAAAGCATGCCGAAGCTACCAGAGTAGATGTCTCACTGAGAATCTCTCTGAATTATTTAATATTAACCATAGAGGATAACGGCCGTGGGTTCGCTATTGAAAACCAGTCAGGAGGGATCGGGCTGAAGAATATTCAGTCCAGAGCTCAAAAAATTAAAGCCATCTATAAACTTAAAACCCAGCCTGAAAAAGGCACAAAATTCATTGCCTGTATGGCAATACAATAAAAAATAAACATGGAACACTCAAAAATTAAAATCGGAATTGTAGATGATGACCTGCTGTTTGTACAGCTTTTGAAAAATTATATTGAAAACAATGGAGATTATCAGGTTGTACTTACCTCAACGGGAGGATATCAGTTTCTTAAAGAAAAGGATTTTGTTTCTTTAGATATCCTGATTCTGGATCTGAGAATGAGCAACGGTGACGGTCTTGAAGTAATGGCCGAACTGGCTCAAAAAGAAAGTGAAACAAAAATCATTGTTCTTACCAGCTTCTACCGCCGCTCATTCATGGGGCAGATGCTGAAGCTGGGAGCGCATGCTTTTTTGCCTAAAGAAATTGAACTGGAGGAATTATTATCTGTTATAAAGGCGGTTTATCATACAGGGCATTACTTTTCCAATGATCAGATCGATGTGATGAGAACCCAGCTTTCCAATAAACTGCCGGAGTTTCACGCGTTCTCCAAAAATGAACTGACAGACAGGGAAATTGATGTTTTAAGACTAGTCTGCCAGCAGCTGAGTACCAAAGAAATTGCAGATTCTCTGTTTATTTCACCCAAAACAGTAGAAACCCACAAGACTAATCTCATGATTAAAACCGGCGTGAAAAATATGGCCGGACTTGTTATTTATGCCGTACAGAATAAGGTAATAGATCCGGATGAAATCATATTGTTCGATAAATAGTCTGATCCAAAAAGAATCAGGGAGCACTTCAAAGTACTCCCTGATCACAAGAAATCTAAAAAAACACTATAATTTAGGATGTAATATTTTAGCGATAGAAACGGCATCTGCCACTGTATCTAGGCTGTAGATCTGGATAACACCCTGTGTAGTGGCTGCCTGACCTAAGATGTTCTGCTGGTTTTGTGCATTCACTGCATTTTCAAACATAATTCCTGTAGAATGGGCTGCAGATTGATACACGTTGGCCAAAGCCATTGCAGGAGATTCTCCTACTACTTTTACGTTCGATTGCGTTACTGCGTCTGTGATTTGTTCGTTTACTGGCATAATGATTATTGTTTATTTGGGTTAAAAACAACCGGAATTTCCGGTTGTTCGGATAATGATATTTAAGCTATTCGCAAAAACGAATTAAGGATTAAGGATTTTAGCGATTGAAACTGCATCAGCCACAGTATCCAGGCTGTAGATCTGTGCAATACCCTGTGTAGTTGCCGCCTGAGTAACAATGTTTTGCTGGTTCTGGGTATTCACTGCATTTTCAAAAAGAATTCCCGTAGAATGAGCTGCTGATTGATATACGTTGGCCATCGCTATGGCAGGAGATTCTGCTACTACTTTTACGTTGGATTGCGTTACCGCGTCTGTGATTTGTTCGTTTACTGGCATAATGATTATTGTTTATTGAGGTTAAAAAACAACCGGAGTTTCCGGTTGTTCGGATAATTGATTATAATAGGTTCGTAAAAAAGTGATTACGGAGTAAGGATTTTAGCAATAGAAACCGCATCGGCTATCGTATCCAGACTGTAGATTTGAGTTACTCCCTGTGTAGTCGCTGCCTGGGTAACAATATTTTGCTGGTTTTGAGTGTTGATTGCATTTTCAAACATAATTCCTGTAGAATGTGCTGCTGACTGATATACGTTACTTAGAGCCATTGCAGGAGATTCTGCTACTACTTTTACGTTGGATTGCGTTACTGCGTCTGTGATTTTTTCGTTTACTGGCATAATGATTATTGTTTATTTTGATTAAAATTACCGGGTTTTCCGGTGGGTTAATTTATTCTGCGGTAGGCAAAATCTGATTAAGGTTTAAGAATTTTAGCAATAGAAAGAGCATCAGCGATGGTATCTTTGCTGTAGATTTGAGTTACACCCTGTGTAGTGGCTGCCTGGGTAACAATATTATGCTGATTTTGAGCGTTGGTCGCATTTTCAAACATAATTCCTGTAGAATGTGCAGCAGATTGATACACATTACTTAACGCCATTGCAGGAGATTCTGCCACTACTTTTACGTTAGACTGCGTTACTGCGTCTGTGATTTGTTCATTAACTGGCATAATGATGATGATTTATTGGGTTAAAAACAACCGGGCTTTCCGGCTGAGGTGATTACTTTTATCAAAAAGTTTAAAAATTAAGGCTTAAGAATCTTAGCCATAGATACTGCGTCTGCTACAGTGTCCAGGCTATAGATCTGCAGGATTCCCTGAGTGGTTGCCGCCTGGCCTAAAATATTCTGCTGATTTTGCGTGTTTACCGCATTTTCAAACATGATTCCTGTAGAATGGGCTGCAGATTGATACACGTTGGCTAGTGCCATTGCAGGAGATTCTCCCACTACTTTTACGTTCGATTGTGTTACTGCGTCTGTGATTTGTTCATTAACTGGCATAATGGTAATTGTTTTTTTTGAGATCGGATCTCGGTTAATAAATTATTGAAGTAAACTAGTTTATATCTGGGTTTTAAACTCACCACAGATCCTGCAGATCAATGCGTTTCAAAAACATTGGTATAGACAGGTTATGAATAAATTGGCTCTGAAGGGTGGCTCTGAATACAATGGCTGAAACCCCTGTCTGTAAAATCTGCGCGAGTTTAAAGCATATTTTTTCTAAAAAGGATGCGGTCTTATTTTTAATATCTGTCTTAAAAATAAATTCCTGCTGCAGGTATGCTGTCAATGCCGGATTCCTTTGGGCTAACGATGGATTCTGAATGATTGCTTTTGTACATCGACAGCATCTGAAAGGCGGTGCAAAAATAAATGTTGACCTGATTGTATATATGCTGAGGGCACCGGATTTCATCTTTGCAGAGAAATAAACCGCATCCGTAGTTGTGGAGCCGGAATTAGAAACGCTGTTTTCTAAATGACTCCAATTCCTTTATTTTTATATTTTTGGGACTCATTTTTTTTAATCCCATCACATAATGGCTGATCCCGGTCATAGCATTCCGTTGCTGATTCAATGCAGAATTGATTTGCATCTGTCCGGTGGAATGTGCGCTTACCTGTGCGGAAATAGCCTGAGGTACTGCGGTAGACATTCCGGTAACGATTGTATCAATTTCGTTCATATTAATTCGTTTTGGTGGTTCTAAGGTTTGATATTACCCAATCTTGTATTCAGCTTATTCATCCGCTCCATTATTTTAAGTTCTTTCTCCTTTACCTTTGCTGTAGAGGCTTCCTGCAGCTTTTTCAGCTGTTCTTCATAATTCATGACAGGGGTTTCAGGCGGTGGAGGAGCAGCAACAGGAACAGGGGCTGCTTCGTGCTGTTTTACGGCTTCTTCCAGTTTTTCCAGGAGAGGGGCAAGCGACTTCATGGTCTCTTTGACAGCTTTGTCCCTGATATAACTGATAATTTCATCTTCATGTCTTAACACAAAAGGCATGATTTCTTTTTCCACCATCTCAGGTTCCGTTACAGGTACCGGAGGTTGGGGAGCAGGAGCTTTCTTGCGGATTCTTTTACACATACTTATTGTTTTATACTATTGTAAAGAATAAAAATGTCTTGTTACAGCAGATAGTTAATAAATGCAGAAGCAGATTTCCAATCCCGGTTGAGGTCTTTAACAACGTTATAACCTGTAATTTCTAAAGCAATACATGCAGAGATAGCGCTGGCAGTCAGCATTTCTTTTAACTGATGCGGAGGAAGGGTCAGGATATAATCATCCGGAATAATCAGAGATTTACTGCCGGATGGAACTTCATTTACTATGATACTCAGAATTTCCTGAAAATAATGGGCGATGAGCTTGGAGGCCTGAAATTCCAGTTCTCTTTTTAAGGCAACCATCTCATCCTGGGTAACCAGTTCGGAAATGGCACTTACATCCACGTCATGTACGGAATACTGAGCTTCACCCGTATTAGATGGAGTAATCGTAATATCTGATTTCAGTATCCATTTTGATCTTTCAAGATTGATCGTGAGAAGTTTTGAATCATAATCAGGAACTGCAATTTCGTTCAGGGTGGTAAGAGGCAGGATTCTTACATTGCAGTAAAATACTTTTGGATCATCCAGCTTGACCATGATTACGGCAATTCCTGTCGATTTATCTTTAGGTTCCACTACAAAAGACTGAAAATGGTTGTACCTTTTGCCTCCTCTGCCGATGCAGTTAACCAGTCGTAAAGACGGTTGAATATTAATGTCTGATGTCTGAAGATTAAATACAAATCGTTCCGAATTGTGCTCCGTCTTTTTAGGTTCTGAACTTTTGGTGTCCAGATAACTGATTTCATTGCTTTTGAGCAGATAAAGTCTTTCATTTAAATCATCTAAGCTTTCCAGATTTAAAATTTTGGCGGGTTTGGTTACTGAGGAATAATTCATCTTTTATTTATTTTAATTTTTTCAATGAGCTGGGCTATTATTGTTTTTTTCTTGGGATCACCTTCAGTTTCGACCGAAGGAATTACCGCTTCTTTGATCTCCGGTTTTACAAGTGGCTGTGTCAGTTTAACCGACTTTAATACTAATTTTCCCCCATGATCAGCCGTGATAAAGCTTTTTCTCATACTTTCTGTTTCTGAGGAGACTTCTTCCGGAACCGGATCTACCCGTTTTTTTTTTCGGGATCTTCATCTTCAGAGGAAACTTCCGTATAGGATGGGGGAGAAGGAAGTGCTTCTGAGACAGGAAGCGCGTTGACATTATAGATCGTATTGGAAATTTTTGCCTTTACTTCAGCATAATCACTTACCATTTTGAATAAGTCTTTCATCATTTCATTGCCTTTTCCTGCATCCTGACCCTGAATATTTTCAGCCATCTGAACAGAAGTTTCTTTACTCCCCGGCGCCGGCCCGAAAGTGGTTCCATAGGTCAGTAGATTATTGGCCAGTCTGCTCAATGCAATAAGACCTACCTGCTCAAATCCTTTTAAAAAAGACTGTAAATCCTGAACCATCATTCCTGTAGACTGTTCTATCATTACTTTGGTTACTCCGGTCATTGGAGAAGCTTTAGGCGGAGCCAGTACCTCACTGTTCACAAATACTACAGCTTTCTCCGCCGGAGTGGTAGCATTGGCCGCCTGGGATTGTTGGGTTTCACTGTTGTTTTCACTCATGATGGTAAGGTTTTAAATTATCCTTTTAAAATTTTAATGGCATCTGCAACAATCGCAGGGTTGAGCTGGTTCAAGTTCTGCTGGTTTGTCACAGAATTCTGAATGGAAATTCCACTGGCATGGGTGGCCATCTGGTAAAGCATACTCATAGCCTGTGCGGGAGACTCACCAAGTACCGTAACGTTAGTCTGCGTTACTGCATCTGTAGTCTGGGTGTTTACTGTTTCTGCCATATTCTGGGTTTAATGGGTTACTATTTTTAAACTAAATGTTGACTATGAGATTGTTGATCTCTTTTGTCTGATACAAATTTCAGCAATCAGAATAAATCTTCATTAAGGGAAAAAACGGAATTTTAAAAAATAAGGGAATTCTCTTATGGGTGAATTTTTAATCAAGAGTCTTTATTATAGTTAAGCGTTTACATAGTTAAATAAACAAATACATCATCTGGGAATACGGGTAAACCCTGAATTTCTGAAAATGGGTTTTTCCCCTTTAACGAGTCAGAATGTTTCCGCGGAAATTTGTGTTATTAATATTGGTGTAAACTCCAGAAATCAAATAAATAACCTTAAATAAAAACTATTATGAGCATTATAGGAAAATACAATAATTTGTTTTTCAGTGCAAAAGGAACAAATGAAAAAGCCAGGATAGGAGTCAGGCTGAAAAACGGACAGATAAAAATAATGACTGTGAGAGAAGTTTTCAATACCTATTTCATCGGAAACAGGGAAAGCGAAAGAAAGATGCTGGAAACCCTGGAACTGATGGGAGGAGATATAAAAGATATCATTCTGGTGCTTGATATTTATAATGCAGATTATCTATCTGAAGGAGACTATAAATTCAACCATGATCAATGGGAAAGTGACAAATATGAAAAAGAAAGAAAGGAAAAGTACGGGGATGTCAGTGAAAAGGAGAGATATGAAGTTAATATCATTATGAATGCCAAGGTCATTACAGCTTCCGTATATCGGGATCTGCAGCAATTGTTTTTTATCAAAAAATTTCATGAAAGAAGATGGGATAAGGGAAGTAAAAGTAAAGAATTTATGAGGCAAAGACTTGATTTATTGAGAAATGAAACACAAGGCACTCCTGATCTCCAGACGATGACATTCTACAGAACAATGGGAGAAACAGAGTTTAAAGGAATAAGTGAATGGGCAGAAAAATATAGGGCAGAGGGCGGAAATATAAAAACTGATCTTACTTTCAATCATGAAATAATGAATACAAAAGTATTTGCCAACAATAATATACCAAATGAGATACCCGTTAGGCACCATTTGGGCGGATACAGCCAGGCCAGATGGTATGCGAGACCTGACAGGCATCAGTTTAAATTTCTCGTGCAGTTTGTATTGAATAAGAATGCTAAAGGATTCTTAGGAAATCCGGAGCAGTTAGTTTTACAAAGAACATCCAAAAATAGTAATTCTGCGGTAGCAAAAATTAAATCATGGTTTGAAGACAACGAAATATTGGTTGAAGAAATAAGTAATAGTGAAGGACAAAAAGCAGGTAGAATAGGTCTTAAAAATGAAGATAAGGAAGGGGAAGGATTAAGTATTTCGTTAGGGGAGAGCAGAGATACTCAGGAAATATTTCAAAGTTTGCTCAGCAGAATACGCCTTATTGAAGTAATTAATCCGGAATAGATTTTTCAGAATTAATATATTAAAAGACAGCCCTTTCAATAAAAGGCTGTCTTTTTAATAAACAGATTATGCTGAAAATGGATGATTCTCCAGTTCTTTTCTCTTTCTCCAGAAGAAATAAGCCACAACAGCTGTAGCAATAGGCAGGGCAATACCAAACTCATCAATATAATAGTTGGTGTTTCCTGTATCTACAGTAAGAGGTGTAAAAATAGACTGGATAAAAAGGTTATGACTGGCATGTAAAATAACACCTGTCCATAAACTTCCGGATTTTAATCTTAACCATGTAAAGATGAAACAAGCGGCAAATATCATCACCGTAAAACACGTAAGAGCCAGCCATTTGGGGCCGCCTGTATTATAATTGGAGAAAAGCAGAAGAGGATAATGGTAGATCGACCAGATTACACCCATCCAAAGAGAAGTAGCGGTATAGGAATTGATCTTGGCCAATTGAGGCGTCAGAAGACCACGCCAGCCTATCTCTTCTCCCAGTGCAGAGCCTACTGAACGTACCATGCCAAAACTGCTCATCAGAATAACATACAGAATGATCGTGAGACCATCTGGAAGGTTCCAGCCCATTCCTTTGCCAATTTCCGCTACAAATTCATGATTATAAAAGCCGCCGGCACCACTGATCCAGATGATGAGGTAAGGTACCAAACTATAAAGAACGGGAATACAATAGGCCATTATCTGGTATTTTGTTGGTTCCCACTTCCATCCCAGGGAAGAAATGGGGATATTTCGGATACGGCAGGTAAGAAATGCAGCAATAGCGGGACACCACATGACAATGGTTGCATAAGAGATTATTCCGCCGCCAAGTTTTCCGGTGCTGATACACATATAATAAACAGGAAGACAGAAAAGCAGGGTAAGAATGAGATAAGTGGCAATATTCTTCCTGACTTCGGATTTGGATATTGTATTTTCCATAAACTGATCTGGTGCTAAAGTTTATAAATGACTGAAAAATAGAAAGTTATTTTTAAATAAAAATACACTTATTTTTTATATTAATAATAATTTAAACATCAGCGGATGTAAGAAAAGATTTTAATAATGAAAACAGTAAATTAGCTAAAATATTTTCCGAATACCTAAACGATGTCCAAGCTAAAAGCCATAAGAGAACAAAAGAACCTGACCCAGGAAGAGCTGTCAGAACAATCAAAAATTTCTGTAAGAACCATTCAACGTATAGAATCGGGAACAGAACCTAAAGGACATACCCTCAGAGCACTGGCTCAGGCCTTAGGAATAGAAGAGATTGAATTGCAGCAGGACCAACCACAAATAATTTCAGAAACAGATGAGGTTGAAATAGAAGTAAAAGAAGAGGAAGCTCCAATCAATTATTCATACATTAAAATCATTAACCTTTCCTCGTTAATATTTACTCTTTTACCGCCACTCAATATTTTTGTGCCACTTATTCTCATGCATAGTATGAAGCAGAGAAACAGTCTTGCAAGACAGATTATTTCCGTTCAGATGATCTGGACAGTGATGGCGCCTATTACCTTCATGCTCGGCATCTTTTTAAAGTTCGGAAAACAGTTTACCCTGATCCTGATGATCCTCATTGTTCTCTCCAATGTATTTATTATCCTTCGGAATGCAGCCGAGATAGATAAGAATAAAAAACTTTATTTCAGGCTGAAATTCAGTATGATATAAAACCTGTCAGGACTTTGTCGGGTTTTTGTCGGGTTCTTTTTTACCCAAAAAAGAAAATGAAGTAGAATCTTTGTCAAAAAAATAACAATGACAAAGTCTTCAAAATTCTTCCTTCCTTTTTTTATGCTGTTGATGAATATCACGCAGGCACAAACAGAAAAAACAGATCCTCTGTATAAAACCATTATGTCGAAAGACAGCGTGTTTTTTTCTGTGGGCTACAATACCTGCAACATTAAACTGATGGAAAACCTGTTAAGCGAAAAGTTTGAATTTTATCACGATAAAGGCGGTTTTGAGGACAGGGAAAAATTTATCATTGATTTTAAAAACGGATTATGCAAATCCCCGGAGACCTATCAGCTCAAAAGAGTGCTTGTTGATAAAAGCACAGAAGTTTATCCCATGTATAAAGATGGGAAGATTTACGCTGCTATTCAGAACGGAGATCACCTTTTTTATGAAAAGATGGGAAGCCAAGCTGAGAAACTAGTCGGGGAAGCAAAATTTACTCATTTATGGATGCTGGAAAATAATGAGTGGAAGCTTAAAAATTCATTGAGTTTTAATCATCATCCGAAGCAGACTACCGATAGTGAAAGGATGTTTGATAACGATCAGTCGATGCAAAGCTGGCTGAAAGAGAATAATATTCCTGCCCTGGGATTAGGAATTATAGAAGGAGGAAAGTTGCAGCAGGTGAAAGTTTTTGGCGAAATAAAGAAAGGAATTTCAGCTCCGCTCAATACTTTTTTTAATGTAGCATCACTTACAAAACCTGTTACGGCAATGGTTGTATTACGATTGGTAAGTCTTGGGAAATGGAAGCTTGATGAACCTCTTGATTCCTACTGGATAGATCCCGATATTTCGAATGATCCAAGGCATACAAAATTAAGGACCAGAATGATCCTGAGCCATCAGACAGGTTTTCCCAACTGGAGATGGATGAATGCCGATAAAAAACTGAACTTTCAGTTTGACCCCGGCACCAGATACCAATACTCGGGAGAAGGTTTTGAATACCTTCGGAAAGCACTGGAAAAGAAGTTTGGAAAATCGCTCGATCAGCTTGCGAAAGAACTTATTTTTCAGCCACTGAGAATGAAAAATACCCATTATATCTGGGATCAGAATACCGATGAATCAAGATTTGCTATAGGATATGATAAAGATGGAAAAGCTTATCCAACCGAAAAAAACAAAACGGCCAATGCGGCTGATGATCTCCATACTACGGTTGAAGATTACGGCAACTTTATGGGGAGTGTCATGAAAGGGAAGAACCTGAAACCGGATGTTTTTCAGGAAATGATCAAAAAACAGGTCAAAGTAAAAGATCAAAAATATTTCGGCCTGGGGTTCGAGATATATGACCTTGGAAACGGTGATTATGCCTTGTCACACAGCGGAGCTGATCAGGGAACACGATGTATTGCCATCATAATACCGGGTTCAGGTAAGGGAATTATAATTTTTACCAATATTGATGATGGTTATAAAGTGTATGAGAAGCTGGTTCTCCATTATCTGGGTAAGGAAGGAAAGAAAATTGTAGATATAGAAACCAGATAACAGATTGGTTTTTTCAGGTTTAAATAATGTTGTGATAAATCTTTGTATCTTCGGGGTATCAATCTGAAAACAAGAAAGATAATCAAAAGATTTGTTTTCAGGATGCAATACGATGAACAGAAAAAAAACGAAAGCTATGTGGCAATATTATCTCATCCTTGCAGCAGGAATCATTCTGTTTGCGGCAGCATTATTAAGCTTCAAAAATACTCTTTCATTCCTGAAAAAAGCAGAAAAGGCAACGGCAACCGTTACCTCATTAAGGGAATATGAATCAGAGGGAACCGTATTCAGTCCTGTCTTTACCTTCCGCGCGCAAAACAATATAGACTATACTTTTGAACTGGCGGAAGGAACCAATCCCTCGGCATGGGCCGTTGGGGAAACAGAAACTGTGATCTATGATCCTGAAGATCCTTCCTCAGTAAGTTTATATACCTATTTCAGAATTTTTGCCTGGCCTTTAATCCTGATCTCAATAGCACTGCCGTTACTGGTAGTGGGAAGCGGGTATTTTATTGCAGAACGGTTTCTGAAATAATCTGCTCTTCCATATTTCTATTTTACTTTTTCAAGAAGATATAATTTACCACCGGAAAATCCCAGTTTAGGCATCAGATTACCTTCCAGCACCATTGTTTTATTGGTTACATCGATAACGGAAATATAGCTATTGGAATTGTATTCGATATAATTCTCCTTTTCTTTCGTTGAAGGATTTTTTCCGAATTCCATTGAATATTTTACCCAATCTTCATCCTGTGTGCTGCAATGTACGGGCTTGAATTTGGACCTCTTAGCCTTGAAAACAATCTGATCAAAACCTTCCGTACATTCCGAAGTAAATGTTCCGTCCGGATTCTGATCTTTTGAAAAATCCTCAAAAGAACCACGGTAGACGCCCACTACTTTCCAGGTACCATCCAGACGGTCTTCATCAATTTTCCCCTTTGCTTTGCTCACTGCCCAGCTGATTCCGTTAACGGTTCCCTTTACCGCTTTGTAACTTAAATTTACCGCTCCGGAAACCACTTTAGTCGCTGTTCTTACCACACATGAATGGAGAACGAATACAGCCGAAGCCAGCAATAGGAATTTCTTCATTTTGACAATTTTTTCAGATACGAAGATAATACTTTAGAAAAAATAATAAAGATACTATTGCCGGAAAAAAGCTATGGATCAACTAAATTCTGACAAAAGAGGAAAGCTGCTATACAATGATTCTTTATCCCCTTAATCTTCATTGATGCCATGCAGAATCTCTCCACCTTCCAGAGACATTTCAATAGCCTGGTTACTATATATGATCATTTGTTTTTCGTAATCGGTAACAGCTGTCTGAATACTGTTTCTGCTGATCAAATAATTGGTTAAAAGGGCAGCATCTGCAAAGGCCGTATTAGCTCCGACTCCTCCTGCAGGGCTCATTGTATGAACGGCATCACCCAGTGCTGTAATATTTCCGGACTTCCACTGTTCTTTTGGTAAAGAAGACCGGATAGGGGTTACGGATAATGAAGAAAGATCAGCATAATGAAATAATGCCTTAAGCTGCGGGTGCCACAGACAGGTTACTTTATTAATAGCATTCAAAATTTCTTCTGCTGATAAGCTGTAAAAATCGGATTTTACCATTCCGAAAGCCTGAGGATTCCCGATGAATGCCCAATAAAAATAATCGGAAAACGGGCTGAGAAGGTCCCATGATGTTTCTTTTCTGGAAAAATCAAAGGTCATAAAATCTGTAATTAAAGAAAACCGGTCGCCAATAATCACAGACGTTCCTTCCTGCAATTCCCGGGCAATAGCTTTCTGAGCTTCCGGGGAATAAAAAGTTCTTCCATAGATGGTAATATTCCCGGTATTGATCTTTTTGTCTTTGCAATACTCCTTTCCGATTCTGGAATGAACACCATCGGCTGCTACTACAAGATCTGCGGTATAGGTGGAACCGTCTGCAAATGTAAGCTCCACTTCACCGCTTTCTGATTCTTTCCAGTCTGTGAGTTCCTTCCCAAAGCAGATATGAGCCTGTAATCCCTGCAGTAAAATTTCACGCAATGTCAGACGGTTGGGTTTCAGGTCAGGCATTTCTTTTACACCGTCACTCCAGGATTCTACCAGTGTATTTCGGGAACTTTCAAGCGTTGTTGTCAAAACCTTCATTCCGCTGTAGCTTGCAGCACAGGTGTTAAGGAATAAACTATACAAATTCTCCGGAAGACATTCCTGTAAGGCTTTTCTGCCAGGCTCATTGACTCTGATTCTATATCCTTGTGAACGTGTGTTTATGGCAGCATCTTTTTCAAATACGGTACAGGATATTCCATTCTTCTGTAAGCGCTGAGCAAGACACAGACCTCCCAGTCCGGCTCCTATAACAGCAATACGTTTGCTTTTCAGTTGTTGTATCATCATAATTGTTGATCAATCGTGTTATTTGTTTTTAATGATTGATAAGGGCAAAATTAGAATCTGCAACCGTGGAGTCCGAGAGGTATTTAATGGTGATGATGGGACAGATCATGGTTTTTAGCTCTGAACTGTAAAGCAGTCATCCCCGTTCTTTTTTTAAAGAAGCGTGAAAAATAAACAGGATCATCATAGCCCAGTTCAAAGGCAACTTGTTTTACATCCATACTGGTATAAAACAGCAGGCGCCGGGCTTCCCACAAAACTTTCTGTTGTATCCAGAAGCTGGCAGGATATCCGGTGACATCTTTTACCGCTTCATTCAGATAAAGCGGAGTTATATTGAGGAAATCTGCATACTGCTGTACCTGTTTGGTATTTCTGAAGTGATCTGTGATCAGCTTCTTAAATTGTCTTGTAATCGAATATCTTTGTGCATGATGCTTAAAGCCTTCTGTATCAACGCTTGAAATTTTTGAAATCATAATTCCGACAGCAGATTCAGCCAATGCTCTTTTGATGGAAGCAATAGGTAATGCCGGATCATTTTCAGCTTTTTCAAACAGGGGAGGCAGGTCAAAAATAATATCATTTTCCATAACAGCCGAAGACTGATGAAGCCATTGGTGCAGATCCAGTATTTCCCGGTAAGATTCAGGAATAAGTTCAGCTTCTACAAATAAAAACCATCCTTCGTTATCTTTCTGATGAATGTACTGATGGATTTGCCCGGGGCCGGCAAAACACAGGGAAGAACCTTTCAATTCTATCCTCTTAAAGTCTATTTCTATCACAAAGTCTCCTTTCTGCTGAAGAATAAACATATAATGATCATCCCTGTGAATTTCTGCCTGTTTCTCATGAAAAATGGATAACGGCATCAGTTTCACCGCTGAATTTTCCAGTTGATTGTGATGGGAAGGAATTACTTTTTTCATATCATCAGATCTAAACCTTACGAAGATACGTGATAAATCATAAGTAATGAATGATGAACAGGACTTTAGAGTGTCTTGCCAATATCCTATCTTCCTGTCCGGTTTACCGCCCGAAATTCAGGATTCACCGTTTAATGTGACCTTGTTAACGTATTTGCACTTACTTCCGGCTTGGCTTTACCATAATTTTACCATCACAAAACATCACTATTATGAATACTACATTGAACTTCAGTAAAAAAATACAATTCGTTTTGTCCCTGATTATTTTTATGGGAACAGGATTATTGTCTTTACACGCACAGACATATACCACGGGTGATAAAGATGCGGAAAACATCAGATCCGCTTTTCAGAACACAAAACAAATAAAAGCCGGGTTATTGAACGTTGGGTATGCAGAAGTGGGTCCGGCCAATGGAAAACCGGTTATCCTTCTTCATGGATGGCCCTATGATATCCATAGTTTTGAAGAGTCCTCCGCTATACTTGCTGAAAAAGGTTACCGTGTTCTGGTCCCGTATTTAAGAGGATATGGTACAACGACCTTTATTTCTCCCAATACAAAACGCAACGGCCAGCAGAGTGCTGTTGCATTGGATATCATTGCTTTTATGGATGCCCTGAAAATCGATAAGGCCATCATTGGTGGTTTCGATTGGGGAGCCAGAACTGCAGATATCATGGCAGCCCTGTGGCCTGAACGATGCATCGGACTGGTAGCGGTAAGCGGCTATTTGATTGGAAGTCCAAAGGCCAATGAAAAACCTTTGCCTCCGAATGCCGAGTTGTTATGGTGGTATCAGTATTATTTTTCAACGGAAAGAGGGTATAAGGGGTATAAAGCCAATACTTTAGCCTTTAATAAACTGATCTGGAAAACGGCTTCGCCAAAATGGGCTTTTGATGACCAGACCTACGAGCGTTCCGCGAAAGCATTCGATAATCCTGATCATGTAGATATCGTGATCCATAATTACCGCTGGCGTCTGGGATTGGCAAAAGGAGAAAAGCAATATGATGCACTTGAAGCCAGGCTGGCAAAATCTCCGTCCATTTCAGTTCCAACGGTTACTCTGGAAGGTGATGCCAACGGAGCTGCATTTCCCCCACCGGAAAGTTATGCTTCCAGATTTACAGGTCAATATTCACATCATACTTTAACGGGCGGAATTGGACACAATTTGCCACAGGAAGCTCCAAAAGCATTTGCAGATGCAATTATGGAAGTAGACTCTATGTCGCAAACCAGATAAAAATCTGATAGGATAAAACAAAAACCACTGCTCAATACAGTGGTTTTTTATCTTTATTTTATCCTCAACTAGTTTTCAGATTCTTCTTCAAGCTTCAGCTTATTTACCAAAGGATTGGCATACATGGCCAGGAAATACTCTCTGGAAACAGGATCAGACGGGTCAATACGCATTTCAAGTCTGCGGACAAATAACTGTTTTTCCTGCTCCGTATATTCGGAAGCGTAAGTATTGGTGTTGTGCAGAAGATCATACGCAATATACTTGGTCGGCCAAAGCTTATAATTACTGATGATGGATTGGTCAATTACCTGTGCAATGGCCTGCAGCTGTTTATTTTTATTATCAATGCTGGCTGCTATTTCATCCAGTTCTTTATCCAGAACATCACCGGCATGAAGGTGAATACGTTTCTTTTGACCCAGAATTCCGCTGATAATGTTGGTGAAATCTTCATTTTTCCCTTTAATGTATTCCTCATCTCTGTGTTGTGCCAGCAGTTGAGGCATTTTTAAGGAATCTGTAGGATCATATTCATAGGAGATTGAGATAGGAACAATCTTTAATGTTTTAAAATAATCTGTAATACATTGATCTCCGGCTGCCATGGCAAGCATTTTCAAAACACCTTGCTGAGTAGAATCGTTACCGTTTTTGGTACGGCCTTCACGCTGGGCAATCCATACAGAACGGTTTTCGTAAAGCAGAAGCTCTTTAATATATTCAGACATCGTCTGTGAACTGGTAAGTTGTTCACGAAGGGGCAGACCTCTTTGTACCAAAAAATTCCGGTTCAGTTTTGCCAGCACGTTTAAGAACTTTTTACGGACAAGATTATCGCCAATGGCAGAAGCAGTCATTACATAACCTCCTTCCAGCAATACCAGATTAAGCAGTGAAGTATCCAGAACAATATCCCTGTGGTTCGAGATGAATAGGTAAGAATTGCTTTTGTCCAGCTTATCAAAACCAGAAGTCGTTAAACCGTCAGAACTTTTTGCAAGGATCTGGCGAACGGCAAAGGCTACAAACTGATGCTGGAAATCACTGATGGAATGAACATGCTTAAACTGTTCCAGCCAAACCTGCTCATCCGTATCAGGAAAAGTAAAATTCATAAAGGCTTTCATCATGGGATCACGGGCGATGCTCTGTAATCTCTCATTCACTTCCTGATCATTGAAATACCGGATTTCATCAAACTTAGACATGCGGTTAGGTAAAAATTAAAACTTTTTGCAAAAGAACGAAAATTTATCGGGGGAGAGGCTATAAAGGGTGTTAAAGTATTATGAAGGGCGTAGGAGTTGGTTGAAACAGCTGTACAATAAGTATCTGACGCCCCCCTTCATCCGTTCACTATGCACACACAAAACACATAAAACACATAAACAAACACACACCAATAAGCGCCCACTTTGTCATTCCGCAGGAATATAAACAGTAGTTTATCCTCATTTATCATCAGAAAGCTTTCTATGCCCTGGATTCTTACGGAATGACAAACGCTGTGGATAGGCTAAGCGAATAGGTTGTAGTATGTTGAAACAAGTAATTATGCATACGTACACAATAAACATCCACCTTGTCATTCCGCAGGAATCTACACTGTTGGTTTATCCTCATTATCATCAGAATGCTTCTATGCCTGGATTCCTCCGGAATGACAAACGTTGCGGATAGACTAAGTGAATAGTCTGTAGTATGTTGAAGCAAGTAACTATTCACGTACACACAAATAAACGCCCACCTTGTCATTCCGCAGGAATCTACACTGTTAGTTTATCC
>NZ_JAJFZH010000039.1:0-18883 GCF_020733145.1 Chryseobacterium sp. X308 | reverse complement strand
CCAGATAGATTTTGAAGAAAGTAGGGTAAAAATCAAAGACGTTCACCCTACGCAAGCTAACTCAAGGTCGCTTTTATAAATATAAATGTATAAAAAATATTTGGAAGTTAACACAGAATCTAAAGCCTTTTGTATTTTTCTTTTTTATATCGGGCTAAAACCCGATGCTATTGATGTTTTTATCGTGTTTTATTTCTTTTTGTAAGAGTTTAGTTTCCTTCGGAAAGACAAAGTGAGCGCTTAGATTATCCACACAGTTTGTCATTCCGCAGGAATCTCGACAACGATTAAACATCTGTTAATTGTTTCTCATATACATGCATTTCTCCTTTATATTCATTTTCGTCAATTTTAATTAAAACGATGTAATCAGTATTATTTTCGGGATAAACTTCTTTTCGATTGTATGGATCTATTGTTTTTTTCCATGGCTCTTCTTTTGTAGCAACAACTATACATCGTTTTCCGGATGCTACTTCTAATACTTCTTGATTGATTTTAAATTTCATTTTATAAGTTTTTAATTATAAGAGATTAATTGCTAATAGATTGTTTTGAATAACAAAGAAATGTACTTCTGTATTATAAACATATCCTTCTCATACCTGATTAATCTTTGATTACTTCAAAAGGCCAAGTATAATGACTTGAGGCAAAAGGGCGATTGCCATTTTTTGGCGTTATTATTTTTGCTTTTATTTTAAATTTTGTGCCAATTGGAAAGTCTGTTGATAAAACCTTCGAACATTGTACAAACATAGTTTCTAAATAAGGGTCTTGATTGGGAAGAGGTTTTATATGAATTGGTCCATGTTTACCTCTTTCATTAGTTAAAACACTTTGTACTATGATATAATTATATTCCATATAATATTTTATTTTAATATTTAATTGAAATGAATCTAATAATTTATTATGTCAGGGATTGATCTAAATATAATATTATCTTTTTTGCATCATCAAAATAATCTTTAATATCACTAAAAGCAGCAGTTGGATTTCCACCGTGTGCAAATTCATTTCTTGCATTATTTAATGATTTAATTGATGTTTTTATTCTAGAAATATCAGTATCTGCATTTAAAAGATTTTTGAAATTCTGATTCCATTGTTCATCAAATTTTTTTAAAGATTTATGAATGTTGTCCAAATTTGGGTTAATAGAACTCTCCCTAAAGGATATATCTACAAAGTTTTTTACTTGATTGCTTTGTCCAACACAGCTAAAATCTGATATCATAACTTTGAAAGCTTGCTCTAAGGTTCCACAAGCCTTAATAATAGCATATTTTGTTAAGTAGGGAACAGCTGGATTAGTATTTGTTAATACTTCAATGATTTTTTCTATTCTTACAAAATCATTGTCACATTCTGAAACTAAAAGTTGTACATCAGGATTATTCATAATCTAAATTGTATAAAATTTTAGCAGCCAATCGAATTCTTCCATTTATATGTTGATTGTTGGTAGTTCTGACAGATGAGTATTCTTTAAATGTTTCATTTTGTAACAATAAAAGATGTCTATCTCTTAATCCATCTATCAGAATATTATTTAAACCTAGTTTTAAAATTGCATAATTGGTGGCAATTGAAACAGAGTCAAAAATAGTTGGATTAAATCTGGTCTGATAGTTACTTTCTGATGAAATATTTCGGAAGGAAATGATACCTAAAGTATCATATAAAAATTTCATCACATTTTGAAATTCTATTCGTTTTTTATTTATAAAAGATTCCTTATTATGATTTCTATTTCCCATGTATTCATTCAAAAACATTTTTAGAGAAATTTGTCCAGAACTTTCCCTTTTTATTTCTTCACTTCCAAGTGCAAAAAAACGTAAAATGAATTCAATATCTAACATTCGTGGATCTTCATCATCAACACCATACAGTTTTCGCCAATTTATATCTTGGTTTAGTTCAAAGAGAAGTGAATTTAAAGTACCTTGATAAACACAATTTCTAATTTCTTGAGGTTTTAAAATTTTTCCACTTGTATTTATTCTTTCAAAGATTTGATAAAGACTAGAGTCGTTATCCTTAGGTTGCTTTTGTTCAAAAATTATTGCATGAATAGTTGTTTGTTTAATTTTCTTTTGATCAAAATCCGATAATTCATTAAATGATTTATTTCTCCATCTATGATTTATTTTGTCAGTATTAGTTAGTTTAAAGCTTTTTCCGTCTTTTGAAAATATACCCTTTTTTACATAATCATATACTGTCATAATTCTTTGATATCCATCAATAATTAATTTATTATTATCAGAGGTATTAGCAAGAAATATAGATGGTATTGGTAATCCTAATAAAATTGATTCTATGAATCGACTTGCTTCAGGTTTATCCCAGACATATTTTCTTTGTAATTCTGGCTTTAGAAGTTCGTCATCATCATACATACTAATTAATTCTCTGAATGACATATCGGCTCCCCATGATGTTATATTAAATAAATCATCATTTGAAACTTCATTATCATCGTTGTCTACATTTTCGATATTAGGATTTTCCGCAGTTTCTTCTTCCATGTTATTTTTTATTCAATTAAAATATATTTATTATTCAATAATTTGATTACTAAAATTGTCCAGAATATTTTAGATGCAAAATACAATTCTAGTTTATTTACGTTCTCCGTATATTCACGGAAATTTTATCAAATATAAACTACATGATTTTTAAAACCTTACGGTTTTCCGTAACCCAAAAGACCCAACCTCAAAAAACATCCCATTTATAACCTCCCCAACCCCTCCAGATCTCCAAAACAACAGCAAAACACCTCTCCCAAGTCCTCCGTTCATTACAAACAAGCATGTTTGAAACTTCCCAAGAGCTTGGAAAGTATCCTGCAAGTTGGGGGAAACCTCCCAAGACCTTGGGAGGTTTGTTGCAAGTATATTTGTAACAAAACAACTTTTTTCTATATTTGAGTGTTAATTTATTAATTCCAAAAACACAAAAAAAATGAAAATTGCCCTCACACAGCTGAGCACTAAAGATCTTGCGACTTTAGCTCAGAGAATTCTTTCTAATGCCCAATCCGGAAAATACCCTGTTATTAACAATCATCCTCTTGTAGGCGCTTTGGCGTCTTCCTATACGGAATACGACAAGGTCTATACAAAGCAGGTCTACAGCGGAAAAGGGAAAGACGTAGCCACAGCCGATCACGAAAGAGATACCGCCTATGCCAATCTGAAATCTTTCCTGAACGGGTATCGTAAGCTGCCTTCTGCGGCCAACTATCAGCTGGCAGAGGATCTCTACGGAGTATTCAAAACTTTTGGGCTGAACCTGGACAGGCTCAGTTACTCTTCACAAACCGCTCAGATGAAGAAGCTTATAGAAGCATTAGAAACGACAGAAAACAAACAGAAGATCACACTTCTTTCTCTGGATGCAGCCTTTGCAGAGATGAAAGCTAAGCAGGATGCTTTTGAGATCGTGTTTGCAGAGCAGGCGGGAGCTAATGCCGATCTTCGTCAAATGACGAGTGCGAGTGCTATCCGTAAAGATCTGGAGAAAACAGTGAAATCTTATCTTAATCTGCTCACAGTAATGAAAGAGGTATCAGGCTGGGAATTGCTGTACAGTGATACCAATGAGTTGGTGAAAGCTGCAAAAAACTCTACATCAGAGAAGAAAGAGAGTGGTGAGACTCCACAGAAATAGGTTATTTGATTTTTTGTTGGAAATACGCAAAGGCGCAAGAACATTTCGACTTCGCTCAATATGAGATTTTCAGCAGGTAATACGTGATTATTTTCCCACAGATTTTACAGCTCTTTTCCTATTTATCGGCTTAATCCGCCTAATCGAGTTTAGATTCCTTGCTTTGCTCGAAATGACAAAGATGCCGTTGAAATTTTATCGTAGATAAAATCCTTGCGCCTTACAAAGTCTTTTTTAAATGTCATTTTGCGCCTTAGCGTTTTTCCAACAAAACAATTATAACATAAAAAAACTCAGCAATTCGCTGAGTTTTATTTTTTAAGCCACTTATTATTTCACAGCCGCAATAGCCGCCTCATAGTTCGGTTCCTGAGAAATATCCGGCACTTGTTCTTCATAGATAATATTACCTGAAGGATCTATCACCACAACCGCTCTGCTCAGAAGCCCTTTCATTGGAGAATCTACCAGTTCTACCCCGTAGTTCCATCCGAAATCGGAACGGAAATCGGAAAGCATGACTACATTTTTAATTCCTTCCGCACCACAGAATCTTTTCTGGGCAAACGGCAGATCTTTGGAAATACAAAGGACTACGGTATTGGGAAGGTTTCCTGCCTCTTCATTGAAATGATGTACAGAAGCAGAACAAACACCCGTGTCTACGCTCGGAAAGATATTCAGAATAACGTATCTTCCTTTGAAGGAATCCAGAGTTTGGTCATTCATATTCACATCGGTAAGGGTAAATTTAGGAGCCGGTTTATTCAGTGCCGGCAATTTGGCATAAGTGTGAACTTCTTTTCCTCCCATTAAAACAGTATTGATTGCTTTTGATTTTTGAGCAAACCCCACTGCAGAGAAGAATAACAGTGTGCCGCAAACTAATTTTGAAAACATGAAATTTATTTTTAAGCTAAATTATTCTTTTTTCAGGAGCTAAGATTAATTTTAATTCAAATAGATCGAATCTATTGTCAGGTTATTTTTTTCAACACATTTTCCTGTTACCTTTATACTATAAAATGTAGAAGTTTCAAAGGTGTCATTCTGAATGGAATAAAATGTAATGAAGAATCTCATATAGTAGATTATTATTAAGATTCTTCCTTCGTCAGAATGACAAAAGTCAAATAATTTAAATTTTGAAACAATTTCAATCTTATCACATAAAAAAATAGAAAGATTTATGAGTTCAGAAAATACAGCATCATTTCATCACAACATTTTTAAAGGAGAAAACGAAATTCCGGAAGAATATAAAGTTCCGGTTATCCATCAGAGAACGTATCTTTTGAATGGAGAACTGGTAGAATGGAACGGCGAAGTTACCGAAATCTATTCCCCGGTATGCATTCCTACAGAAAACGGATTGGAAAGAAAACTTCTGGGAAGCATCCCGAATATTGGTCCGAACGAGGCGATGGAAGTTCTAGAAGCTTGTGTAAAAGCCTATGATAACGGACTTGGCGAGTGGCCTACCATGTCTGTGGAAGGAAGAATCAAATGTATGCAGAAATTCGTGTACCTGATGATCCAGCAGAGAGATCTGGTTATCAAACTGCTGATGTGGGAAATCGGAAAAACGCTGGCTGATTCTACCAAAGAGTTTGACCGTACGGTAGATTATATCAATCAGACCATTGATGCATTAAAAGATCTTGACAGGGAATCTTCCCGCTTTCAACAGGCAGAAGGAACGATTGCACAGATCAGAAGGGCACCGCTTGGTGTAGTGTTAAGTATGGGGCCATTCAATTATCCTCTGAATGAAATTTTTACCACATTGATTCCGGCTTTGATCATGGGAAATACCATCCTGTTTAAACTTCCAAAACATGGTGTCCTTGCTCATTATCCTTTATTGAACGCATTCAAGGAAGCATTCCCGAAAGGAACGGTGAATACATTATATGGAAAAGGATCAGAAATCATCACTCCCATTATGGAAAGCGGGAAAGTAAACGTTCTGGCTTTTATCGGATCCAGTAAAGTGGCTAACGGATTGAAAAAACTGCACCCGAAAGTGAACCGTTTAAGAGCTATTCTGAGTCTGGATGCTAAAAATGCAGCCATCGTTACCAAAAATGCAAATCTTGATGTAGCGGTAAGTGAGTGTATTTTAGGAGCACTTTCTTTCAACGGGCAGCGTTGTACAGCATTGAAACTTATATTTGTTCAGAAAGAAGTGGCATTGGAGTTTACAGAGAAGTTAAGTGCTGCTGTCTCTGCTTTGAAGGCCGGGCTGCCATGGGAAAAAGAGGTGAAAGTAACTCCACTTCCGGAGGTCAATAAACCGGCTTATCTGAAAGAATGTATTGATGATGCTTTACAGAAAGGAGCTGCAGTACTGAATAAAGATGGAGGCTATACAGATGAATCTTTTGTTTTCCCGGCAGTTGTATATCCTGTAAACAGTGATATGAAATTATACCATGAAGAGCAATTTGGTCCGGTGATTCCTGTTGTTCCCTTCGAAGATATAGAAGAGCCTATAGAATATCAGGTGAATGCCTCCCACGGAATGCAGGTAAGTATTTTCAGTGAAGATCCGCATGAGGTAGCAAGACTGATTGATCCGTTTGTGAATCTTGTAAGCCGTGTCAATATCAACTGCCAGGCACAGAGAGGTCCCGATGTTTTTCCATTTACCGGAAGAAAAGACAGTGCGGAAGGAACACTTTCTGTTTTTGATGCGCTCCGCTCATTCTCTATCAGGTCCTTGGTGGCGGCAAAGCTGACAGATTCCAACAAAGAGCTGCTGAATACGATTGTAAGAGAACATGATTCTAACTTTTTAAGTACAGATTATATTTTCTGATTCTGACCAGTATTATATTTAACATAAAATAAAATCCTCAATAAACATCTTGGTTTGTTGAGGATTTTTTTAACTTAATACCGGAAATTAAAGTTTTGTGTTATAATAGGATGGTGTTTTTTAGAGATATCATCTAATGATCAGTGTGTAAATCATGTCTTCACCCGAAAAAGAATTTTTAGAGAAAATTGAAAAGCACAAAGGTGTTATTTTCAAAATCTCTAAAATGTATATGGATAATAAGGACGACCAGAATGACCTCTACCAGGAGATCATTTACCAGGCCTGGAAATCATACGCTGATTTTCAAAAGAGAAGTGATTTCTCCACATGGCTGTACAGAACTGCGCTCAACACAGCCATTGTTTTTTTGAGAAGTGAAAAAAAACGTAGTTTTATACAAAATCAGAATGTGGATGGGCTGAGTGCCAGGCAGGAACCTTATAATGATACGGATGATCTGAATATGAAGCGGATGTATGAAGCCATCCATCAGTTGAGCCCCATTGATAAAGCCCTTATATTTTTCTTTTTAGAGGGTTTTTCGGGAAAAGAGATTGCTGTACAACTGGGAATTACTGAAGTGAATACACGCGTAAAGCTGAAGAGGGCAAAAGAAAAGCTGAAAGAGATTATTGCCAGACAAGGTACAGATTCCCATTAAAAAATGACACTATGGAGTTAGAAAACTTTAAAGAACTTTGGAATAAAGATACAGGACACGGATCCCCTGAAATTTCTCTGGAAAAACAGAAGGAAATACATTCCCCATTGGAGATGCTGAAAGTGAATATGCAAACTGAATTCTGGCTGATGATTATAACACTGCCTTTGCTCTTAACAGGTGTTCCATTGGCTTCTGCTGATTCTAATATTAAAACCATTTCAATATTTGTCACGATTCTGACAGTTGCTGTTATTATTTATTTTTATTCCCGCTTCCTGAAATTGTATAAGCTGCTTGGAAAAAACAGCATCAATACCAATTATGATTTGTTTAATCTGAGAACGCAGCTCCTCATATCGAAAGAAATTTATATTTCCTATTATATTGCTTATATTCCTCTTGGGTTTCTGTTGTCTCTGATCAAAATTAATTTTCATTTTGATAGGGAATATAACCTGGCTATTTTCGGTATCAGTCTTCTCATTACCCTTCTGTTGATTGCCTTTATTATCAAATACTGGATCTATTATATGTACGGAAGATATATTGATGATGTAGTGCGTCTGGTAGATGAGCTTAACGGAATTGAAGTAAGCCCAAAACCTGAAAAGAAAATGACCTGGTTTGAATGTTCACAGAGATTTTTTATGAATAAAATGGGGATTAAAGGAAACATTCTGAATACCATCATATGGTTTGTGTCCATGTATTTTTTGATCATTTTATTGCTGACCGTTGTTCTGCTGATCATTATCATAGTGGGCGCAAAATTTGATTTTCTGGATATCGGTTCATTACAGAGAGCTTTAAATAAACTGAATTAGAAATGACTGTATCTTCTGTAAAATTTCTATCTTTAGAACATTGAGTTGTAAAAAAATATTACATGGATGATTTTAAAAATCAGATGTATTCTATAGAAGAATTTCTGGAGCTTGTAAAGAACAAGCAGGACAGGAAAGCAGCCTTCGACCCGGAATATAATTATGCAGTTTATTCTTCAGCAGACGAATTTAAGCCCGGAATGAAAATTTTTATCGGAGATCCTTTGGATATTGGTGGGGATGATAATGAAATCTTACCTGATTTCGTTTTTCATAACAAGCTCCATTATATGTGTTCAGATGAAAATATTCAGGATGTGGTAGATCTTGCTTTCAGACAGCGTGCTGATATTAGCTCTTCTCAGCTTATCACTGCCCTGAACCATTATCTGGAAAAAGATGATTTCTTAGATTTTAAATAATAAAAGAATTAGATATATAAAAACAATAACCTGATGTTAACAATATCAGGTTATTGCTTTTTTTATGTAACATTTTTACGTTTTTCCTACGAACTGGTCAAGTCAGAAAAAAACTATTTCGACTCATGCTATTTCGGGGAAATAGTAAAAAGCTTAAAAAAAACACAATGAGACCTGGCAGTATTTCTTTGTCAGGTTTTTTATTTTTTTGTAAAAATCTGTAACAATTTTTTTAAACGAAAACTAACTCTATAGAGTAAATGCCCATGACCTCATTAGAACAAGAGTTTATAAGTCAGATTGAACAGCATAAAGGAATCCTGTTTAAGATTTCTAAAATGTATATGACTGAAAAGGATGACCGTGATGATCTTTTTCAGGAGATTACCTATCAGCTCTGGAAAGCATTTCCGGGTTTCAGAGGTGAAAGTGAATTTTCAACATGGCTATACAGAATTGCTTTGAATACAGCTATTATTTTCCTGAGATCAGAAAAGAGAAGAAGCTTTATCGCCCATGAAGACTTTTCTAACCAAATTATTATTCAGGAAGACTATGATTACCGTAAAGAAGAGCGTCTGGCTGAAATGTATCAGGCTATTCATCAGCTTAATCCTATCGACAAGGCCTTTATATTCTATTATCTGGAGGATTTTTCAGGAAAACAGATTGCAGAACAGATGGGAATTTCAGAAGGCAACGCAAGAGTGAAAATGAACCGGGCAAAAAATAAGCTTAAAGATATCTTAAGCCAAATAAAAACCAACTAACATTAAAAACAGTAATCTCATGAATATCGATGAATTGAAAAATACCTGGAACGAAGATATTGTGGAGGAAACTCCTGAAATAAGCATAGAACAGAGGAATAAATTACATCTACCCCTGGAAAAGATACGTAAAAACATGCGTGTGGAGTTCTGGTGGATCATCGGAATCTTTATTTTTGCCTTTCTGGTATGCTCTGTATGCAGACCATTTAAACTTCAGTTGTATATAACAGTTTTGATTGCCTCCATGCTTTTGGTTACCGTTTTCTTTTTCAGTAAGTTCTTTACATTGTACAATGAAATCAGTAATCCTGCTCCAAAAACCTATGATTCTTTAAAAGATCTTGTAATGCAGCTTAATCTTAATAAACAGTATTACCTCTCTTATTACATCAGTTTTGCGCCGTTTCTCGTATGCGAGATCCTTATTGTCCTTGAATTTATCCCGTGGCCAAAACCTTTGAGTGAACTGAAGATTGCTGTTATCCTGATCGGTTCTGTGGTTGCAGGATTGTTTTTACTGTATCTGGCTGGAAAATTCTGGTTTCACCGCTATTACGGAAGATATATCCAATATATTGAAAGTCTTCTGGGAGAATTGAAAAGATAGAAAAGAATCCGGCGGGCTGAAAGCCCGCCGGATCAATATTCATTACTTACTTTTATTTTCTTTTTCTTTTTCTTTTGCTATTTCGTTTATTATCCAATCCAGTTGCGGATCTTTTTGATCAATAATATCCTGCATATTTTCAATAATAGTCACGTCCGGAACAACCCCTTTCCGTGAATCTGAAAAATTAATATTAGGCTGTACCAAAAGCAGTCCTATCGGAAATCTGATTTCAGAATTGGGAAGCTTCTGGTAAGAATAAAATCCGGCCACAGTTCCGTCATTGGCACCTCCGGTTTCTTCTCCCACAAGCGTTGCTCTTTTATCATTCTTAAGTTTGGCGGTAATAATGGAAGATGCTGAGAAGCTCCCTCCGTTAATCAATACAAAAACTTTTCCATGGAAAGCCTCCTTTTTAGGCTTTGTAGGTTTGTCAGCCTTCATCTTGTAGAATACTTTTCCATCCTTTTTATAGGTACTGAAAGTCTGCGCAAGAAAATAACTCGGATAAGCGATACTTTTAAGAGCATACTCTAAAGGAGTACTTTTTCTGAAGTAATTGGTGCGTAAAGGTGCATTTCTTGAAGTTAGCTGAGAGGGTTTAATCAGAGTAAATGGTGCATCAGCTAAATACGAATACAGGTTATTGATTTCATATAATGAACCGCCGTAGTTGTTTCGGACATCGATGATGAGGTAGGAAGATTTTGAATGGTTGATGCTGGCAAAAGCTTTTTTATAAAACTTATCTGAGTAATCCCTTGAGAAGCTTTTTACCTTAATATAAGCAATAGTACTGTCTTTGTCCAGAAACCGGAAACTTCTGTTATAAGAATTACTCGAAGCTACATAATCATTCAGTTTCTTTTCCGGGGTCTTTTTCTGCATCTCCTTATCCTTTTCAAGATCAGAATCGGACTTCGTTTCGCGGGTTAAAGTATACGTTCTTTTTTTACCATTATAAAGGGTTTCAAGAGTAGCTTTGCTGTCAAAACCATTTTCTGCAGTATAAAAATTAAAGAAAAGATCTTTTAAAAAATACGGATGGAAAGTGGTATTATCACCATCACTGCTGATCAGGCTTCTGTACTTTTTGATATAGTCAGATACAGGTACATTATTGATGGATAAAATTTCAGTTCCTGGCTTTATGTGCTCAATGGAATCTTTGTTTTGGATGATATACATTCGGTCTCCCGATATATAATATTCAAAACGGCTGAACATTCCTTTTTGATGTTCCAGCCTTTTAATTTCTTCTTTCGTAAATTTCTTTCTGGGAATTCTCAATGAAAGATGGCCTTCACGAATTCCGGCGATGACAGGCTGAAGTTTGAAATAAAACTGAAGTGGGGTAAGAGGTTCGGTGATCGTTTGCTTGAGACTGTCAAATTTACGTTCCAGTTCCTTTCTGGGAATATACCAGTATAATTGAGGGTGCATTTGCTGTAATTTTGAATACGCAAAGTCCACATCCTCTTTAAGTTGCTCCGGTGGAATACGTGAAGCCCGCTGTTCGTTGTGTTTTTTTACAGAGGCACAGGACGAAAAAATAGCGAGAAGTAATATTACCGAATAATTTTTCAATGTATCTGAGTTTTTTAGGGTGCTAAAATAAAAAGTTTAAAATTAATCCCGACTTAAATGAATAATAAATTTTTAAAATACATGATAAATTTAGTTAAAAAATGGAGTAAAATGGAATAAACTTTCATGTAAAGACAAAAGTCAATACATTTGATATTTATTTTGTACAGATGATTTACTGGATTATTACGTGTATAGTTGTTTTGACGGTAACTTTTTTTATCGTGATCAATATGAAGGCGTTTGGCGGCGTACCAAAAGGAAAAAGGCTGAAGCGCATCAGGCAGTCGAAACTCTATAAAAACAGACAATTCCAGAATATCAGCCATACACCTTCCCTTACAGAAGGCTACAAAATGTCAAAAGTGACTTATGATTTCTTTTTAGGAAAAAAAGATCCGCTGCTGAAACCTTTGAAAGAAATTCCAGCTCTTCATACCGATTTGAAAAATTTTGATAAAAATCAGGATGTATTGATCTGGCTGGGACATTCATCTTATTACCTGCAGACAGATGGCGTTTCCTTTCTGATAGATCCTGTTCTGAGTCTTTACGGCTCACCTTTCAAATACTTTAATAAAGCTTTCAAAGGCTCAGATATTTTTAAGCCTGAAGACATTCCCGGTATAGATTATCTGGTCATCACGCATGATCATTTTGATCACCTGGATTACCCAACTGTAAAATCGATTGAAGAAAAAACAGACATGGCCATTATACCTTTGGGAGTAGGAGCGCACCTGGAAAGATGGGGATATGCTGAAAACAAGCTTATTGAAGAAGAATGGGGAACAGAAGTTGCCCTGAAAAATGATATAAAAATTGTTTTCACTCCTGCCAGACATTTTTCAGGAAGGAGAGTGAGACAGAATGATACGCTTTGGAGTTCTTACGTACTGATAACACCTACTAAGAAAATTTTCCTGGGAGGAGACAGCGGCTATGATTCCCATTTTAAAACAATAGGCGAGCAATACGGACCTTTCGATTATGCTGTTCTTGAAAATGGACAATATGGAGAGGCATGGCGGTATATTCATACCTTACCGGAAGATGTTGTTCAGGCTGCTATTGATCTTAGAGCACAGCGTATTATCCCGGTTCATGTGGCCAAATTTGCACTGGCACTTCATCCGTGGAATGAACCCTTACAAAAGATAACCGCCCTTGGAAAAGAAAAACAGTTGAATATCCTCACCCCGATGATCGGTGAGGTTGTACATCTGAATCAGTCAGACCAGAAATTTACAGCCTGGTGGGAAAGCTGATCAGGCATGCCAGATTTCTTTATATCTTGCAGGATGATTTTCAAACTGCTGTCTTACAAAATCGCATTCCGGGTCTACAAGCAAATCTTTTTCCTCTGCATACCGTACCAGCTCGTCCAGCAATAGTTTGGCATATCCTTTTCCCTCACGTTCTTCATCAAGTTTCGTATAAAATACAATAAGCAGTCTTCCATCAACCTCTATGGACATATAACCTGCCTTTTTCCCATCAATAAGTAACTGCAATTCATCCTGATATTGAGATACCTGAAACTTTATATTTTCCATAACAATAAGATTTGGTTGATTAAAAATAATTTTGAGACAATTCTTTAAAAACATTCTCTCCATTAAAATTACGAAATTAAATGATATCAGATAATAGTTTTTAATAATCTTAACGAATTTTATAACATAAATGGATAAAAGATAAAAGATAAAAGATATTACCATTAAATATCCGTATGTCAGGATCAATAGAGCTGGGCTTTAGCCCGCCATACAATATATAATTTCTCCTACGGCTTCAGCCAAAACTTCAAATAGATCTCTTTTTTTATATTGAAAATAATCTACAATTCATTGATTATTAATATTTCATAAGTTTTCGTTGGATGTAATTATTTGCGTTCTGAGGATGACTTTGGATTGGTTAATGTTTATAAATTTCATAAAAAACGCAGAAAATATTTCAAAGATAATCAGTGGTTTATGATTTTTATTAACAAATATTAGTATTTATATTTAAGAATTGGCACTTTAATTGACTATTCCTTCATGTTTAATTTTAAAGTGGTGTGAAATGAAAAAATTAATATTAACAGCATTATTGGTTGGGACATTTAGTCTGAGTTATGCCCAGTCCGATTATTATAATGATTATAGAAGAAGTATCTCGGACATCAACTGGCAAAGAGTAATTACTGATCTTGTGCTTTCAACAACACAGGCCAATCAGATTTATGTGTTGAATGACAGATACCGTGATTATGATACATGGAACAGAGTTTACGTAGTAGAACCGGGAAGATGGAGGAATGACCGTTATTCAGAGCTGGAAAGAATTCTGGGTAGAGAAAAGTATATCCTCTTTAAAAAGAAATATTACAGTGGTCAGAATCCGGTAATCGTCTATGGCAGAAACAAAAACGATTATAAAAAATACCGTAAACAACAGGAAAAGTATTATAAAGATCAGGAGAAATACTATAAAAAACAAAATAAACACCGCGGTCACGGACATGACGGTGATTGGGATTAAAACCATTATCAACTCTATCACTTATAACGGCTGACATTTTTTGTCAGCCATTTTATTTTTCAATATCTGATGTGATTTAGTTTGTTTGATTTTTATAACTTTGATCTATGGAATCACACGAGTCACTTAAAGGTTTTTATGAAAGAAATGCTCCCAATCTGGCATCGCAGTGTATCGGGGTCAGTAAAATGGGACACTTCAATGTATTTTCACGGGAATACTGTTCTCCTCTTACCCCATACAGCAGGAGAGATTATTATAAGATTTCTTTAATTATAGGAAAGGGAAAGCTTCATTATGCTGACAAATGGATCAAAGTAGACCGTCCCGCATTATTGTTTTCCAACCCCATTATTCCTTATTCCTGGGAAGCTGATGATGAGGATCAGAAAGGCTGGTTTTGCCTGTTTACAGATCAGTTTCTGCATAACGGAAGCCGTATGGGGAACCTTCAGGATTCTCCGCTGTTCAAGATCGGAGGAACACCTGTTTTCTTTGTAAATGAAGAACAGCAGAAAATACTTGCTGAGATCTATACCAAAATGATGACGGAGATCCAGTCAGATTATATTCACAAATATGATATGCTGAGAGCATACCTTCATCTGATGATTCATGAGACGATGAGAATGCAGCCGGCAGAAAGTTTCGAACCTTATCAGAATGCTTCACAAAGAGTAGCTTCATTATTTATGGAATTGTTGGAAAGGCAGTTTCCAATTGACAGCCCTGAGGCCTTTTTGAAGTTAAAAACCCCGAATGATTATGCCCGGAGTCTTTCCATTCATGTAAATTCTTTGAACCGTTCGGTAAAAGAGATTACAGGAAAAACAACCAGCCAGCAGATCACCGCAAGGATTATTCAGGAAGCCAATGCCTTGCTGAAACATACGGATTGGAATATTGCTGAGATTGCCTACGGATTAGGTTTTGAAGAACCCGCTTATTTCACCAATTATTTTAAAAAACAAACCGGAATTACTCCCAATGCCTTAAGAATGGATGTTGTTTGAATTTTATAATTCTTAGTTTGAATTCTATATCAGGGTTGACTTCCTGATGTTCTAATTTTGTCATGTAAAATTAAATCATACCTATCATGAAATTTAAAAAATTAGGAAACACAGAAGAACAGTTATCAGCAATTGGTTTAGGATGTATGGGAATGAGTTTCGCATATGGTCCTACCGACGAGCAGGAAAGTATCAATACCCTGCACAGAGCTCTGGATTTAGGAGTTAACTTTTGGGATACGGCAGATATGTATGCCAATGGAGAAAATGAAAAACTGATTTCTAAAGTTTTAGTACCGAACAGGGATAAAATCTTCATTGCTACCAAATTCGGATTCAGGTTTAAAGATGGTAAGGCAAGCCACAGCGGTGCTCCGGGAACCTATTTCGACGGCTCTCCGGAATGGATAAGACAGGCAGTAGATTTAAGCCTTCAGAGATTAAAGATCGATACAATCGACTTGTATTATGCACATAGAGTAGATCCGAATGTTCCTGTAGAAGAAACGGTAGGAGCAATGGCAGAATTGGTAAAAGCAGGAAAAGTGAAATATCTTGGATTGTCTGAAGCTTCGGCAGAATCTATCAGAAAAGCCAATAAAATTCACCCTATTGCAGCATTGCAGTCAGAATACTCTATCCTTACGAAAGATGTTGAAAATGAGATTTTACCCACCATCAGAGAACTGGGGATTTCTTTGGTTCCTTATTCGCCGTTAGCAAGAGGACTCTTTACCAATATCTATGATGCACAAAATCTTGGTGATGACGATTTCAGAAAATCATTACCGCGTTATCAGCAGGAATATCTTGAAAATAACACTAAGCTGGCTAACGAAATCAACGAATTTGCAGCTTCCAAAGGAGTGAAAGGAACCCAGCTTGCCTTAGCCTGGGTATTGAACCAGGGAGATGATATCATTCCGATTCCGGGTACAAAACGAATCAAATATCTGGAAGAAAATATTGCAGCCGTCAATATAGAGCTTTCAAAGTCGGATCTGGATACCATTGATGCGATCCTGAAAAAATACCCTAATGTGGGAGAAAGATACAATGAAGGTTCAATGAAACTGGTGAACAATTAAAGACTATGTTAGATAAAAACTGAGCTTCTTACAATAAAAAAAGCTCAGTTTTTTTGTTTTTATATTTAAAAGGAGTTCGACTATGAACAGAAGAGAATTATTAAAGAACGGATTATTGGCAGGAACATTAAGTATGATTCCTTTTTCCGGTTTACTGGCGGAACAGAAAAAAAATCCGGCCAAAACAGGAGATGATCTTTCCGGATTTAAAAAGCTGCGGCTTGGTGAGCTTGAACTATTTGTTCTTACGGACGGATATATCCATGAAGAAAACCTGAATTCATTTGCACCAAGAGGCACTGTTTCAGAATTGAAAGCAATTCTTAAAGATAATTTCAGACCGGAGAATTATATTGATATGGCGATGAATATTCTATTGGTTAAGACAAAGAATAAACTCATCTTATTGGATACCGGAATGGGAATTTTTGCCGATGAAAGAAGCGGATTTTTATTGAAAAGCCTTCAAAAAGCAGGATTTTCTCCAAAAGATGTTACCGATGTCTTAGTCTCTCACGCCCATCCGGATCACATCGGCGGAGTAGTGGATAAACAAAATCAGTTTATTTTTCCCAATGCTGATATTTTCATCTCCAAAACAGAACATGATTTCTGGATGAAAGCTTCCATCAAAGATTTCAGTAACAGTGCACTGAAAACACAACCTGGATTTCTTAATCAGATTATTCCTGCAATTCAGAATATTTTGAAAACGATTCAGCCCAAACTGAAGTTTTATGACCTTAATAATACATTGTATGATTATTTTAGTTTCCAGTTAGCTCCTGGCCATACACCAGGCTTAACCGTTACAACCATCTCTTCAGGAAATGAAAAGCTGATCTATATTGCAGATTTGATCCATTCTGATGTGGTCCTTTTTCCACACCCTGAATGGGGCTATTTCGGAGATACAGATCTGGATATCGCAACAGCTTCAAGAAAAAAACTCCTTCAACAAATGGCAGATACCAGAATCAGAGCGTTTGCTTATCATTTACCATGGCCGGGCCTTGGTTACACAAAAAAGAAAACATCCGGCTTTGAATGGTTTCCGGAAGGTTTTATGAATTAGGTAATAGGTTGCAGATAGCAGGTCGTAGGTTGCAGTTGAAAGGAAAAGAGGATTGGGATAAGGAATACGTTGACCTTGATTAATAAATAGGTGCTCAGTATTCCCCTCCTCCGGAGGGGTGGCAAAAATTCAAAGAATTTTTGCCGGGGTGGTTAACTAAACAGCATAATCGATCCCACACATAAAATCATCGATAGCAGCGGACTTTAGTCCGCTTTCATGATCAACATTTATTTATTCGGTTTTAACCAAAATTTATTGATCATATATAAACAACAGATCCTCCCAGGCAATGGAAGGATCTGTTTCAAACATAAGAAAAAATTAGAGTTTTATCATTAAGCTTCTCCAAATACCAATTCAGGAGAATACAGCTTTCTGAACATGATGTAAGTTACCGTTAACACAGAAAAGGCAACAATTGCATCTACCGTAGACGGAAAACCGAGTACCGCAATTTTTGAAAAGAAAGCAAAAAGAATATCAAAGAACATTCCTGCAAACACCCATTCTTTTAGTCTCAATAATTTATTGGGAAGCAAAAGAACCAGTACTCCGCAGATTTTAAAAATACCTAATATATAAATGAAATGAGGCGGATATCCAAGCTGCCGCGTAATATCCCATACAACCGGATTTTTTGTCAGTTCAAAGAAACCGCTGGCTCCAAACCATAATGACATAAAAATAGTGCCTGACCAATAGATAATTTTTGTAGTTTTTGTTTTCATTGTTGTAATTTTTAGTGATAATTAAATTGTATAGTATTTTATTTAAAAGCTGTTTTTGCTGATCCTGAGATTTCTCCCGTTCTCCTATTCTGAATAAAAGCGATGACTTCCCAGTTTTCCGGAGAAAAGCCTTCCGGAAGTTTAAATGTTGTGATTCCTTCCTGCTGTTTATTCAATGAGATGAGGTTTTGCTTGTGGACAATCTGCCAGTGATGCAGATGGCGTCCTTCATTTTCACCTTTCCCAACCTCCGTGGAAGAATGTTTTTCAACCAGATTAATAAGAAGTATATTCTGAGGATCGGTGGAAGGCGCTTTATACTGAACATTAACTGCATTCTGAGAAACGGTTGCAGATAATTCTACATTTGTTTTTTTAGAAGCAAACAAGGCTTTCTGAATGGCATTTTTGATATTGTTTTCATCAGAGCCTACAAATTCTGTTTTTCCGTTGACTACCAGCTGTGGAGTATAAACCTGGGAATTCAGCAGGCGACTGTACTGCTGTTGCCGCTGGGAATTTTCAGCCGTACTGAACCGGTCCTTCCATCCGAGACGGTTCCAGTAATCAACATGGTAGGAGAGAAGGTAAACAGGCTCATCTTTGTATTCCTTTTCAATTTTTCCCATCAGTTCATCTGCAGGAGGACAGCTTGAACAGCCTTCTGAAGTAAAGAGTTCCAGAACAGCGAAACCATTATTTTCTGAGGTGGAATGCTGTTCTGTCTTCTGATCTTTATTTTGATGAATAAATGCTGAGGCTGCAAATAATACCGCGGTAAAAGCGCTTACTGTAATTAAGTTTTTTAGTATCATGTCTTTTAATTTGATTCAAAAGTAGACACCTGATAAAGGCAAAAGAATACAAAACAGGTTCAACCGGACAAATTGAGAGGTGAATCCGGAAATTGTGAGGGGAAGGATTTTAGGATGGGAGCGGGAAGCTGGAAGCTGGGAGTTTCTGAGCACGAAAAGAAATAGAGATTTATTTTTAATATAAGCCAGAAAGCTTAAAAATTAACAAAAGAAAACCCTGATCATCTCAATCAGGGCTATAGTATAT
>NZ_JAJFZH010000038.1:0-19122 GCF_020733145.1 Chryseobacterium sp. X308 | reverse complement strand
AGGCTGGAAGCGGGGTGCAGGAAGCTGGAAGTTACTATTGTGCAGATCATTACTATTTTTTTTGATTAAAATATCCGAACTTACCCAATAAACCTGAATTTACACGATCAGACTTCTAGTTGTACTCAGTTCATTAATAACTTCCAGCTTCCAGCCCCCAGCTTCCCTTCTCTTACCCGATATGTGTTCCCGGTGCAATAACAGCCCCTTTCTTTACTACCACAATCCCATCCTGAACAGAATAGGTTCCATAATCTCCATCCGGAATATGTTTTCCGCCGATAATCTTCACATTGTCACCGATGTAACAGTTTTTGTCCAGAATTGCTTTTTCTATATAGCAGTATTTTCCGATTCCCATATTCGGACGTCCTCCTCTGTCATTGATGACGATTTCTGTCGTATTCTGGTAGAAATCAGCTCCCATAACATAGGAATTCACGATGGTACTTCCTTTGTCAATTCTGGTTCTGTTTCCGATCACGGAATTTTCAATTTTATCTGCCATGATGATACATCCATCCCCAAAAACAGCTTTGCTTACATAGGAACCATTGATTTTTGACGGTGGAAGCATCCTTGCTCTGGTGTAGATCGGAGATGAAGAAAAAAGATTAAACTGCGGCAGATCAAGGCAGAGGTCAAGATTGGCTTCGTAGAAAGATTCAATCGTTCCGATATCCGTCCAGTAGCCTTCATACTGATAGCTTAATGTCTTGTATTTTCCGATGGAACTTGGAATAATATCTTTTCCGAAATCATCACCTGCTCCTTCATCAAACATCTTTTTAAGAATATTTTTTGTGAAAATATAGATTCCCATGGAAGCCAGAAACTCTTTTCCGGTGCGTTTATTTTCTTCTGAAACTTCAGATTTCATGCCTGCCAGCATATCAAAATCCGGTTTTTCATGGAAAGAAGTAATATTTCCTTCGTCATCGGATTTTAAAATTCCAAAACCGGTAGCATCTTTTGCATTGACCGGAATGGTAGCGATGGTGAGATCTCCTCCGTTTTCAATATGGAAATCCAGCATTTCCCTGAAATCCATCTGATACAACTGGTCTCCTGAAAGAATCAGGATATAGTCGTAATCATATTTTTCAAGATGCTTCATCGACTGGCGGACAGCATCTGCTGTTCCCTGGTACCAGCTATCATTTTCCACATTCTGCTCGGCTGCCAGAATATCGACAAAGCCTTTGCTGAAGATGTCAAAGTGATAAGAATTTTTAATATGTGAATTGAGAGAAGCAGAATTAAACTGCGTTAACACCAGAATTTTATTCAATCCTGAGTTTAGACAGTTTGAGATAGGAATATCTACCAGTCTGTATTTTCCTGCAATAGGAACAGCCGGTTTTGATCTCGTATACGTTAACGGGAATAATCTTGTTCCTCTGCCTCCTCCTAAAACAATAGAGATTACATTTCGATTCATAAATATCTTGCGTTTTATTTTATTAAGTTTACTGTTCTGTTTTTAGTGTTTACTGCTACTTAAAAGCATTCTTTGTTTTCATATTGGAGTTCGTTTTTATAAACAGTCACCCGAAACTCATCTTTATCATTCAATATTAAAACCTCTTTATCCAGGTTATAAATTTCAATATTATATTTTTTAAGCTCATTTCTGAAGAACGGATTTGTAATAAGTACATCCATTACATCAGCACTCTTCATTACAAAGCCGTCGACATCTTTACGATACTTTTCTCTCCAGCCTTTCCCATATTTTCTTTCTATGGCATTATAAGTCCTTTTATTAAGAGCATCTATTCTCTTCATCTCGTCAGGCTCCACCAGACAACCACCTACAGAGTAAGGCTTTATTTTCCATTTTTCGGAAATACCAGCCATTGCTTCATACCTTTCCGTTGCCGGAAGACCGTAGCCATAGATCCAATAATAACCTCCATGATAGCTTCCTCTGTCTTCTTTACATGAAAACAGCATAAACATTATCACAGAAAGAAATCCGAAAATCTTCACTCTATCAGCTATTATATAAAGCTATGTATTTTTCTGCAGATTTCTCCCATGCAAAATCAAAATTCATATTGGCATGGATAAGATCTTCCATAACCCCTTTTTGATTATAAATCGCCAATGCCCTGTTCATGGCATGTACAACATCATCTACACCCGGATAAGTAAAGTTCAGTCCTGCTCCACCGGTTGAAATATCTTCCACCGTATCTCTGAGCCCTCCTGTATATCTTACCACAGGAACGGTGCCATATCTCATGGAATACATCTGGTTCAGTCCGCATGGCTCTACTCTTGAAGGCATCAGAAGAAAATCTGCCGAGGCATATATCTTATGGGAAAGATGCTCTTTATATCCGAGATCCAATGCAAAATTGGTGTACGTATAATCGTATTCTTTCAGTTTATTTTCTATATAGGTGTTCCCGGATCCGAGAATCATAATATTTAAAGCGCCATAACTCTGCTTAATGCTTCTCCATACAACATCCGGCAGCAGATCTGCTCCTTTCTCTGTTGCGAATCTTCCGATAAAGGCAAATAAAGGAAGTTCGGGTTTCAATCCATATTCTTTACAGAGATTTTCTTTATTTTTTTTCTTTTGAGCGACTGCATTGGTACTGTTAAAATTAAAATCCAGCATCGGATCGGTTTCCGGATTCCAGACTTCTGTGTCAATACCGTTGATGATTCCATATGCCTTTCCAAATTCCTGACGAACGAGGCTTTCCAATCCACGGAAGCTGATGAAGAGTTCTTCAAGATATCCTTCCGAAACAGTGGTAAAAGCATCAGCACATTTAATCATGCTGGCCAGAGGATTCATCAATCCGTTCCAATCCATCAGTCCCCATTTGTATGCATCGAAAGAAGGCATATATTGTGCCATAGTCCAGCTCATCATGCCCTGATATTCGCCATTATGAATCGTTCCTATTGTTTTTACTCCTTTTAAGAATTCAAATTCATAACAGTTTTCTACCATAAAAGGAACGAGACCGGTATGATAATCATGGCAATGAAGTACATCAGGGCGGATTTTCATCGCAGAAAGCCAATGCAAAACGCCATGCTGGAAAGCCAGAAACTGGAAGTTTTCATCCTGATATCCATAAGGGTTGTCCCTGTCCAATAATCCCGGAATTCTTACCATATACAGCTCAAATCCCAAAACATTGGTCTTCTCTTTCAATACCTGAACCTGCAGCATATTGGCTGCCTGATGAATAAATCCGTCAAAAACCAGATCAAATTCATGATCATATACAAAGGATTTGTTGTACCACGGCATTACTACCCTGGCTTCTACTCCTGCTATTTTATTCTGATATTTTGGTAACGCTCCCACCACATCTGCCAGACCGCCTACTTTTGCTACGGGATAACATTCTGTACTTAAATGATAAATAACCATTCTTTATCTCTTATGTTTAATTCTGTGTAATTTATATTTTTTATCTTTCTTCTGACGTAAAACAATTCCTGCCAATGGCGGCAGCTTCACGGTCATTGTTTTGGTGTATCCTCTCCACTCTTCATACTTCTCTTCCAGGATTTCAGGTTCCACTCCGCTACCACTGTACTTTTCATCATCTGAATTCAAAACAACTTCCCAGTGGGTGCCTGCAGGAATTCCTATCTTATAATCCAATACGTTGGGTGCCAGGTTTAAAGCCACCATCAGGACATCATCTTTTCTTTTTCCTTTTCTGAGATATACATATACTGAGTTTTCCAGATCATCTGCTTCCACCCATTCAAAACCATTTCTATCAAACTGATTTTCATAAAAGGCAGTTTCTGACCGGTACAAATGGTTCAGTTCCTTCACCATTTCCTGCATCCCTTTATGAACAGGGTATTTCAGCAAATGCCAGTCGAGGCTTCTTGTAAAATTCCATTCACTGGTCTGCCCGAATTCATCGCCCATAAAAAGCAGCTTGGCTCCGGGATGGGTATACATATATACATACAGGGTACGTAGATTGGCAAATTTCTGCCATTCATCCCCTTTCATTTTATAAATAAGACTTGCTTTTCCGTGTACGACTTCATCGTGTGACAAAGGCATCATATAATTTTCATTATACATATACATGGAAGCGAAGGTCAGTTTATGATGATGAAATTTACGGTTAATAAAATCTTCCTTGAAATAATCCAGCGTATCATGCATCCATCCCATCATCCATTTCATTCCGAATCCTACACCGCCGTCATGAACAGGTTTTGTAAGCATGGGAAAATCTGAACTTTCTTCTGCGATGGTGATGATATTATCTCCAAATTCTTTGTAGACAGCTGTATTAAATTCCTGTAGAAAGGCTTTCGCTTCCAGGTTCACATTGGTTCCATATATATTAGGTTCCCATTCGCCTTCATTTCTTGAATAATCCAGATGAAGCATTGAAGTCACGGCATCCACACGCAATCCGTCTGCATGATAACGATCCAGCCAGAACATGGCATTTGAAATCAGGAAGGATTTCACTTCATTTCTTCCGTAATTGAAAATATGTGATTTCCAATCCGGATGAAAGCCTTTTCTCGGATCTTCGTGCTCATACAGATAGGATCCATCAAAACGGTGAAGCCCATTGGCATCTCCCGGAAAATGGGACGGAACCCAATCCAGAATAACGCCTATGTCATTATTGTGAAGTTCATCAATAAGAAACATGAGATCCTGTGGTGAACCAAAGCGCGAGGTTGCTGCATAAAAACCTGTGATCTGATATCCCCAGCTTGGCTCGTAAGGATATTCCATCACGGGCATGAATTCCACATGGGTAAACCCCATTTCTTTGATATAAGGAACGAGCTTTTTCGCAATATCCCTATAGTTTAAAAAACGTTGAGGCTGATCTTCTTCCCTTACCCAGGAACCCAGATGTAATTCATATACCGATAGCGGAGCTTCCAGCCTGTTTTTTTTCCAGCGGTTATCCATCCACTCCTGATCATTCCATTCGTACCAGGTTGTAGAAACCAGAGAAGCTGCCTGAATATTCTGTTCCCAGCTCAATGCATAAGGATCACTTTTTTCAAGAATTTCGCCTCCTTGGGTTTCAATAGCATATTTATATAATGTTCCCCAGGTTAATCCTTCAATAAATCCTTCCCAAATTCCGGATTCATCCCATCTTGGAAACAAAATATGATCTTTGTGATTCCAGTTGTTAAAATTTCCGATCACGGAAACTTTCTTTGCGTTAGGAGCCCAAACGGAAAAATATACGCCTTTTACGCCCTCTTTTTCTGCAGAATGCGCTCCAAATTTACCATACAGCTTATAGTGCCTACCTTCTTTAAAAAGATACACATCATGATCGGTGAAAAGCGTGTAGGTCTTAACAGAATTCATCAAGATCAGTTTATATTTATATTTTCCCTGAAACTACGAAAAATACTGACAATAGCGATGAATTATTCATCAAATAATTATCAACATCATTTCATGTTTTGTCTATCTATCAAATATATCATTTTTTAACTCACATTTTTTATGATTTCAAAACAATCTTTTTTTATAAATTTAACATCAATATTATTAAACACCTATGATGAGATTTGAACTTTATACAGCAGAAATAGATGACAGGCCGGTATTTATCACCGGAAATTTCAATAGCTGGAATCCCAAAGATTACCATTTTCAGCTTAAACAAATTGATCCCTCCGGTTATTTTATAGAAATCGAAGATCAGCTTCTTCCTGATGATATTGAATACAAGTTCACAAAAGGAGGCTGGGAAAATGTAGAACTGGATCAATATGGAAATATCACTCCCAACCGGAAAGCGAAAAAATCTGCTGGTAAAACGTCCGACTCTATAGACAAATGGAGACTGAACTGGGGACCGTTTAAAGAAGAATATTATCCTATAGCAGAAGTTATTTCCGAAAATTTTTACATTCCGCAGCTTGACCGTTACCGCAAGGTTTGGGCACTGCTTCCCTACGACTATCATAACACTGATAAACGGTATCCTGTTTTGTATCTTCAGGATGCACAAAACTTATTCAATGAAGGAAGCGGTTTCGGGAATTGGGAAATCGACAAAAAACTATCCATTCTTGCAGAGTACGGACGTGGTGATCTTATCATCATTGCGATAGAACATGGCAGTGAGGAAAGAATCAAAGAATATATTTTTGATAATGATCATGTAGCCAACGGTTCCGAAGGAAAAAAGTACATCCGCTTTATTGCCGATACTTTAAAGCCTTTTGTGGACGAAAATTACAGAACTAAAAAAGACCGCGACAATACCGGAATCGGAGGCAGTTCATTGGGAGCATTGATCAGCATATACAGTGGATTTCTTTATCCTGAAGTGTATTCTAAACTACTGATATTCTCACCTTCTCTTTGGGTAGAACCGAATAACAACTTTCCGATGATGAATTTCCGGGTTCCGTTTAAAACGAAGATCTATCTTTACGGCGGCGGCCAGGAAGGTTCTAAAATGGTCAAAAGAATTCATATTTTTGAAGAATATCTGAAAAGATGGGAAGAGAAAAAGCTTTTTGATTTTGAATTCAAAACCAATATCAATCCTGAAGGCACCCACAATGAGTTTTACTGGTCTCAGGAGTTCCCAAGGGCTATAGAATGGCTGTTCTATGATAACACAGAAAATCCTGTAGAAGTAAAACCACAACAAAAAAGCATCAGAAACTAAATGCATAAAAACTGCCGCAGAAAATGTAAGCCGGACAGGAACAAAATGAAGGCGCACTCTTTATGAATTTAGAAATTATAACATCTATTTATGAAACTAATCAATAAAAAAAACAAAAATTACACTCAGGTTTTCCAATTGTTTACGGAGGAAGAATGGACAAAAACCAGCAAAAATTTCAATAAAAACATTTCCAATTTTTTCACCGGAAAAAAATATGAAGTTTTTGTCAATGCTCATGAAGAAGGAATTACGTATTTCATTGGATTAGGAAAATCCGCCTTACAAAATTTCGAGATCCAGCAGGTGGCGGCTAAATTTTCACAGACACAGAAAGAAAAACTGCTGGCCGTACCTACATTAGCCCTTGCTGACTTCCTGAATGAAAAGCAGTTCGAAGAGTTTGTAAAAGGACTTTTAACAGGAACTTACAACTACCCTTTTGATAAAAAACACGCTTTCTGGAATACGAAATTTGAATTGCACTTTGAAAATTTAAGCCAGAAAAAATTAGATCATATCAGCCAGAAAGCAGAAGCTCTGATTAACGGGCAGTCTGCCTGCCAGGACTGGCTCAACAAACCAGCCAATCTTAAAAAACCGGATATCTTAAGTGCATACCTTAAAAATCTGGCTAAAAAATATGACTTAAAATATACTGCTTTTAACAGAAAGAAATGTGAAGAGCTTGGATTAGGCGCTTATCTTTCTGTAAACCAGGGAAGTGCTTATGATGCAGCCTTCACTATTTTAGAGTATAAAACGACAGCAAAAAATGCCAAGACTTTCGGCCTGGTAGGAAAATGTATTTTGTTTGACACCGGAGGAATATCAATAAAAAGCTCTGCCAACCTGCATTATATGAAATCTGACATGGGTGGAGCAACGGCTGTTTTGGGAACGTTAATCTATGCCGCTGAAATGCAGCTTCCGGTAAACATTGTTGCTGTTCTTCCTATTACTGATAATGCGGTCTCTGAAAAGGCCCTGCTTCCAAGTGATGTGATTACAGCCTACAACGGAAAAACGATTGAAGTACTTGATACCGATGCAGAAGGCAGATTAATTCTTGCAGACGGTTTATCTTATCTCGCTAAAAACTACAAAACGGATTTCCTTATTGATCTGGCGACATTAACGGGAAGCTCGGTGAGAATGTTCGGAGATACCTGTGCTGCGATGTTCTCTAATAACGAGGAACTGAAAAACAACTTAATTAAAACCGGTGACCAGACCAATCAGAGGGTTTGGAATCTTCCTTTATGGGATGTCTGGAAAGATGATATCCAGTCTGATGTAGCGGATATAAAAAACATCTCTCTAAAGCCTGTGGGAGACTGTATTATTGCAGCAAAATTTTTAGAGCAATTCATTGAGAACCATCCTAAATGGGCTCATCTGGACATTGCCGGAGTAGCCTTTGGAAGCGTGGGTTATGCTAAAGAAAAAGCAGCAACAGGTTTCGGTGTTCAGCTCCTCGTGAATTTAATTGAAAATTATCACTAAAAATTAGTTTTTTACAAAAAAACTCTGTATAATTGATTAGTGGATTTTCAAAAACGCACAATATTTTATTTTTTAATATTAATAAAATAATATATAAATGCTTTTATTTTTGAAAATTCACTAAATCTTAAAAAACATTATATGGAGAAGAAAACTATTGTGTGTATTTCGTGCTATTACAAAGGCTACGATTTTATGGACGAAATGAAGAAGCTCGGCAATAAAATCATCCTTGTAACCTCCGAAAACCTCAAAGAAAAAAACTGGCCCTGGCATGCGATTGATGAAACATTCTATATGCCCGAGCTAAAGCCTTCCGTATGGAATCTGGAGCACCTGATTCAGGGATTTTCCCACCTGATGAAGACCAGAAAAGTAGATGCTGTGGTGGCTTTGGATGATTATGATGTTGAAAAAGCAGCGTTAATCAGAGAAACATTCCGTATTCCCGGTATGGGACAGACAACCCATCGGTATTTCAGAGATAAACTTGCCATGAGGCAAAAAGCAAAGGATTCCGGGATCAGCGTTCCTGAATTTACCGCTGTGTTCAATGATAACGAAGTGGATGAATTTACAGACCGTGTTCCTGCTCCATGGGTATTGAAACCAAGGTCTGAAGCATCCGCATCGGGCATTAAAAAAATAACCTCCAAAGAACAGCTTCTTGAAGCCCTGGAAATACTGGGAGAAGAACGCCATCTTTTTTTACTGGAAAGTTTTAAACCCGGAGATGTTTACCATGTGGACAGTCTTACTTTTAACAAAAAAACAATATTCACTTCTGCCTCAAAATATCTTGCTCCTCCGATGCAGGTTTCTCACGAAGGCGGGGTTTTCAGATCCAAAACATTAGGAAGATATTCCGAAGAGTTTAAAGCACTGGAAGATATAAATGCCAGAGTTCTTTCCAACTTCGGACTTGTCAACGGAGCCACCCATACAGAATTTATCCGTGGAAAAGAAGATGGAAAATGGTATTTTCTTGAAACCTCATCCAGGGTTGGCGGGGCTCATATTCCGGACCTGGTTGAAGCCTCAAGCGGGATCAATATCTGGAGAGAGTGGGCTAAAATTGAAGATGCTCTTCTGAGAGGTCATGATTACAGCGTTTCTCCGCCTACAGGCTATTATTCAGGCTTAATTGTGGCACTGATTAAAGATAAAAAAACCAACTACACCAATTTTGAATGCGAAGAAGTTGTCAAATTTCTTCCCATAGATTATCATGTCGGAATTGTATATAAATCCGGAGATGCTTCTGTTGTACAGGACAGGCTGGATTCTGCTGCGGAAATCATCCATACCGATATGCTGAACATTCTTCCTCCGAAAAGTAATAAATTGAGTTCTTAACAATGAAGCTTGACATTGACATTCAAATGTTATCGAATTCATAATATACAATCCGCTTCAAGATTCCCTCCTAAAATGTAATTTAGAAAAGATAAAACCAAATAAGGAAAATGCCTCACATAGAACATACAGAGTATTATTCAAATATATTGGGAACAAGTCTCAAGGTAGAAGTGACCGGACATTACGGCCATCCTATCATCATGTTTCCAACTTCCCAGGGACAGTATACCCAGAATCATGATTTTCATCTCAACGGAAGCATCAACTGGTTTATAGAACAGGGAAAGGTAAAGCTTTACAATGTACAGACCATCGACAGCTGGAGTTTTTATGATGAAAAAATCTCACCTCAGCAAAGAATAAGGAATTATGAACGGTATGTACAGTTTCTGGTCCAGGAATTCGTTCCTTATATCCAAAAACTTCACAAAACCCACCGCGTTGCCGTTGCAGGAGCTAGCTTCGGGGGATATCATGCTGCTAATTTTGCTTTCAGATTTCCGGATTTGGTTTCTCATCTGTTTTGTTTTTCCGGTGCCTTCAGTATAAGGAATTTTATGGATGGCTATTCTGATGATCTGGTATACTTCAACTGTCCGAGAGAGTTTGTACGGAATGATGAAGCCTGGAAATATAAACACATGCATATTGTACTGAGCACTTCCGATCAGGATATCTGCAGGGATAAAAATGTTGAAATGGCCGAAATCCTCAGGATAAAAGGCATAGATTTCTGGTACGATGAAAGAAAATGGATAGGCCACGACTGGCCGCTATGGAGAATGGTCTTCCCTACCTTCGTAGGAGCATTTTTCTCTTAAAACAATGAAAAGACAAATAGAAAAAAATATACCCACCTTAAAAACAAAAATTATGACAAAAAAAGTAGGAATTCTTTTCGGTATGGAAGACACGTTTCCCTGGGCATTTATAGACAAAGTAAATGAAATGGGAGGTGGAGATATCATCGCTGAACCCGTTACTATTGACAAACTTGAACAGGGCGCAGATTATGGTTATGCAGTGATCATCGACAGAATTTCGCAGGACGTTCCCTTTTACAGAGCTTATTTAAAAAATGCTGCCCTTAACGGCACTTATGTCATTAACAATCCATTCTGGTGGAGTGCTGATGAGAAGTTTTTCAACAATGCCCTGATGTCCAAGCTCGGTATTCCGCTTCCTAAAACGGTTCTGCTTCCGTCGCACGAAAGACCGGATAATACCTCTGAAACTTCATTCAGAAACCTGAAATTCCCTCATGACTGGGAATATATCTTCAATTATGTAGGGTTTCCTGCCTATATGAAGCCTCATGATGGCGGCGGCTGGAAAAATGTATACAGAGTGGAAAACCCGGATGACCTTTGGAACAAACTGGGAGAAACGGAACAGCTGGTGATGATGGTACAGGAGGAAATTATCTTTGATGATTACTACAGAGTGTACTGTCTGGGCCAAAAATATGTCCACATTATGCCTTATGAGCCGAGAAATGCTCCTCACCTGAGATATGCCACCACGCATCAGACCCAAGGTGAAGAGCTTGAAAAATTATTGAAAACCATTCATGATTATACAATTACAATGAATGAAGCGTTAGGATATGACTTCAACACCGTAGAATTTGCGGTAAGAGACGGTATTCCTTATGCGATTGATTTCTGCAACCCGGCTCCTGATGCAGACCGCAATTCTGTAGGAGAAGAAAACTTTGCATGGATCATAGAGCATGCCGCCAAACTGGCTATTGAAAAAGCTAAAGAATATGTTCCGGGGAAACCTAATATTGCCTGGGGAACCTTCGTGAAAGATTCCATAAAATAACATTGAAAAAGAATTAAAAAACACAAAATAAATGCATCATCAGTTTACTATTGGAATTGAAGAAGAATATCAGATCATCGATGTTGAAAGCAGGGATCTGGTTTCTCATGTTTCAAAAATCATTGAGGGCGGCAAAGCGGTTTTAAGCGAAAATTTAAAACATGAAATGCACGAATCCATGATTGAAATGGAAACGGGAATCTGCCAGAATATTCAGGAAGCCAGAGCTGAATTAACGAATTTAAGGCGCCATCTTATCAATATCGCCCATGAACAGGGACTTCGTGTTTCCGGAGGTGGCACTCACCCATTCTCTCACTGGTCTGAAAACAATATCACTCAGGGAGAAAGATACATCAAAATCGTGGATGATATGGGAGATGTGGCCCGTGAAAATCTTATTTTCGGACTGCATGTTCATATCGGAATTCCCAATCGTGAAGAAGGCGTAAGAATTCAGAATGTGATGAGATATTTCCTTCCTCACGTCTATGCCCTTTCTACCAATTCACCTTTCTGGATCGGAAGATATACAGGTTTTAAATCGTACAGACAGGAAATCTTCGTCAAATTCCCAAGAACCGGTATTCCGAGTTATTTCAACTCTCTGGCAGAATTCGACAGTTATGTGGATCTTCTGGTAAAAACAGGAACCATCGACAATGCCAAGAAAATCTGGTGGGATTTACGGGTACATCCGTTTTATCCAACTATCGAATTCAGAATCTGTGACATGCCGTTAAGAATTGACGAAACCGTTTGTCTTGCGGCCATAATGCAGAGTCTTGTTGCCAAAATATATAAACTGCACCAGCAAAATCTCAGCTTCAGAAGCTATAGAAGATTACTGCTGAACGAAAATAAATGGCGTGCCTCGAAAAGTGGTATTGAAGCCCATCTTATTGATTTTGGAAAAGAAGAATCCGTTCCTTATCCGCATTTATTGAAAGAACTTTTAGAGTTTATTGATGATGTGGTAGATGATCTGGGATGCCGCCAGGAAGTGGAATATGCCTGGAAAATCCTTGAAAACGGAACCGGTGCAGACCGGCAGCTTCAGATCTTCAAGGAAACAGGTGATCTGACGAAAGTCGTTGATTATATGATCTCTGAAACGGAGTATGGCATAACACATGGTGATTCTGCTTCGTAATTTTTTGGTAACTTTACAAAAAATATGATGTAATGAAAGATATTCGAATTGCTCTGCTGGACATGAACAACAATCATGTGAATCAAGGTTTTAGAAACATTAAAGAAATTTCCGAAACTTTTCAGCAGAACTCTGAAGAAAATGTGGTGATCAAAACATTTGATGTAAGGTATAAAGATGAAATGCCTGAAATAGGTGACTTTGATATTTTCATTTCTTCAGGCGGGCCTGGCAATCCACACCGGGAAGGTCTGGCCTGGGAAGACAGATTTACTGATTTCTTAGATGCTGTTTTTGAACATAATCAATACCATGAAGATAAAAAGTACCTTTTCCTGATCTGCCATTCATTTCAGCTGGCAAGTATCCACTGGAACCTGGGGAATATCTGCAAAAGAAAATCTTATTCTTTCGGAGTAATGCCAGTTCATAAAACAGAGGAAGGCCAGGAGGAGTTTTTATTCAAAAATCTTCAGGATCCTTTTTATGCGGTAGATTCCAGAGCTTATCAGTTTATCGAACCGGATCACGACCGTTTCCAAGAATTGGGAATGACCATCATGGCTATTGAAAAATTCCGTCCTCATATCAACCTGGAAAGAGCGGTAATGGCCGTTCGTTTTTCGGAGGAGATATTCGGAACACAGTTTCACCCTGAAGCCAATCCTGAATCTCTGATCGAAAACCTGAAGGATGAAAAAAACAAAGAAGCCATGATCGAAAATTTCGGGATGGAAAAATATCTTGAAACGATAGACAGAATAGACGATGAAGATAAAATCGTTCTGACCAGACATCAGATCCTTCCGAGATTCCTGCAGTTTGCAAAAAAAAACATTTTGAAAAAAGCTGAAACTTTGGCTTAATCAATACAAACCACAAAAGTCACAAAAGACACAAAAGGGATTGGGGTATTACAATCATAAAAGCTGTTGAGAAGAACACATAAGCTTTCTTGAAAATCAAAGATTTCCCAATTAAATAGGTATTTTTATAAAAGTGTATTAAACTTTTATATTCTAAAACTTTTGTGCCTTTTGTGGTAAAATCAAATCGGGCATAAACGTCCGGTTTTTTAACACCACAAAAGAAAAAAAATATGATCCCAGAATACAGAAAACAGTTCAATCAGGAGTTTTCAGATGAAAAATACCATCAACTCAAAAATATACTGACTGAAAAAGGAGGAACAGCACCTGGTTTCAGAGTTTCAGAAAGTCCTATTTTTCTGACTAAAGAGTTTGAGAAAAAACTGGTCGATGCCAGTGAAAGTATCATCAGCCAGATTCAAACAATGCCGGCAGAACTCCTTCAAAAAGCCATTCCTGAAAACTGCAGGGTTCCCAATGACACCCATCAGCCTCATTTTTTCACCATAGATTTTGGAGTCTGCAAAAGCGAAGACGGAGCAATAGAACCTCAGCTGATAGAGCTTCAGGCATTTCCTTCTTTGTATGCTTTCCAGAAAGTATATGAGGAAACGTATTGTGAAGTCTACCCTTTTCTTTCGGAGATCAGAAATCCTATGCCCCATGAAACCTTTAAAAACTATTTGAAGGAACTGATTGTAGGTGATGAATGTCCTGAAAATGTAATTCTGCTTGAAATATTTCCGGAAAGACAAAAAACGGCTATTGATTTTGCTCTGACCGAGAAACTGCTAGGCATCAAAACAGTATGCCTGACAAAAGTAAAAAAACAGGGCCGAAAACTGTATTATGAAAATAATGGTAAGCCTACCGAAATCAAAAGGATCTACAACCGGGTTATATTTGATGAACTGGACAATATTCCCGATCTGCATACAGAATTCGATTTCCGCGAGGAAGTGGATGTAAAATGGATTACCCACCCAAACTGGTTCTTTAAAATTTCAAAATTCCTTTTGCCTTTATTACAACATCAGTTTGTTCCGAAAAGTTATTTTCTGCATGAATTTCCGGAAAATGAAAACCTTGACGATTTTGTATTGAAACCATTATTTTCGTTCGCCGGAAGTGGAGTTAATCTGAATCCGACAAAAGAAGTTACAGACTCTATTCAGGATAAGGAAAACTATATTTTGCAGAGAAAAGTCTATTATGAACCCATTTTTGAAGATATCAACGGAGATTTTTCAAAAGCAGAGATCCGTTTGTTGTATATTTGGCGGGAAAATGACGAACGCCCTATCCTATTGGAAAATCTGGGAAGAATGACTAAAGCCGCCATGGTGAATGTAGACTTCAATAAAAAAGATGCCATCTGGATTGGTAGTTCCAATGCTTTTTTCGGATAAAAAACTGATAAAACTAATACAACATGGAAGAAAAGCCAACCGCTTTTGCAGAATTTGAAAACCACACTTTAACACGGAGAAGAGATTTATTACCTGTCTGGATTAAAATTTTCTTATGGATCTTTTTAATCGGAGGAGCACTGGCTGCTACCTTTTTATTGGCAGGCTCTCTGATGACTCATGTCTCTTTATCATTATACGGGATGAATGCCAATCATCCGTATTCAATGACAGGACTTTTGATCTGTGTCTTGTTTTTATTTAAAGGGATTGTAGCCTACGGACTTTGGTTTGAACAAAAATGGGCACCACAGGCTGCCATAGCAGATGCCATTATCGGGATTGCCGTTTGCCTTATTATGATGGCCATTATCCCATTTATGTACCCATCAATCAGCTTTACCCTCAGATTAGAACTTATTCCTTTGTATTTTTATCTTAAAAAAATGCAGAGTATAAAGAAAACCTGGGAAAATTTATAGAAACAAACCTCCGAAATTTCGGAGGTTTTATTTTTTACTCCTGAAGTCCTCTCCAAATCATAAAAAATCCTCCTACAAAGGAGGAGAAAATTGACCTGTACGCTGTGTTTTCACAAACATTGTAAATATATGGATATGTTGTTGGCATAGTCTACGGGAAACCGTAATGATTGATTTTTAATTCTTCAACTTATTAATAATCCAGCATATTCTTTCTTCGCATCAAAACTAGGGCAAGCTTTATGAACATTGGGAAAATCTCTATGTCCCTGAATTGTAGCTTTAGGAAATTTTGATTTTAATTCTCTTAACAGCTTTACCATAGATTTTTTTTGGTCTTCCGTTCTTGTGTCTTTTGGATGGTTGCTTTTATCAATGCCTCCGATGTATGATATATTGATAATTTGAGAATTCCACCCTGCAACTCCATTGGATACCTGATCAATGGGCAACGTGTTGACTATTTTTCCATCAGCTTTTATCATATAGTGATAACCAGGATTTTTCCATTTCAGGTTTTCCTCCCAATACCTTTTAATGCTTTCTATTGTAACATCTGGTTGTGTTGCTGTACAATGTATAACGATGTAATTGATTGTTCTCATGGATTTCAGTTTAATTATTATTGAGCAAAATTAAACCTGTAACTCCCAAAATAGTGAAGGAAAAACACCCTATTTACATTGTTATGATTACTTTCTTTTTAAGTTTATTCTTGTGTTGCATTAAAATGATGAAACTCATAAAAACTGAAGAACAGCAACAAAAAATCCCGCATAGTGAGGGATAATTTTTATAATTCCGGACATGCCATCTGATTGTCATGGGGAATGCATACCTTTTCATTCCATGGCACCGGACAATCATGAAAGCCTGGAGGGCAGCCTCCTTTTCCGTTGATACTTCTTAATTTCTCTTTAGAGATTCTCTTTAAATTTTTCATGGTTTTGATTTTAGTTTAGAAACCAAATATAAAAATTATTCTCCGATCAGAGATTTAACATAAAAAAATATTCGTTATTGATTCCTGCAAGCAAAAAAATAACAATAGATAAAAAAATTGCAATACGTTTTCCATTCCGTATTGCAATTTTAATAAGTTGTATAAAGATGTCTTTACAGGTTTTTATCGTCTTCCAGCAATTCCTTGGCCTGATATTCCTGAACCAGATCAATAGCATTGGAAATAACATCACTTAAAGCCGTGATAAAAGTTCCTTCTTCTGCCATTCCTATCGCATGTTTTAAGGCTTCAATCTCTTTAGGAATGATCTCATAACTGACATCTCTTCCTGCAGAATTAATACCATCGATAATCAATCCGTTGATTTCATCTTCCGTTCTTCCGCGGAGGTGTTTTTCGTTTCGGATGATAATATAATCAAACATTCTTCCGGCAATTTTTCCGCATTCTCTGATATCGTTGTCTCTACGGTCTCCGACACCGGAAATAATCCCGATCTTTTTTGTAGATTCTACATTTCTAAGATAATCTTCTATGGCTTCGTATCCTGAAGGATTGTGGGCAAAGTCGATCAGTACCTTAAAGTTTTTGAACTTAAAGACATTCAGTCTTCCTGGAGTAAGCTGGGCACTTGGAATAAAAGTTCTCAAAGAATTGGAAATATCTTCAATTCCAAATCCGTAAAGATAACTTGCCAAACTGGCTGCCAATACGTTTTCAATCATGAACCTGGCCTTTCCTTCCATCGTTATGGGGAAGTCTTTGGCTTTCCCTATTCTGATTTTCCAGTCTCCTTTTTTGATGGTTACAAAACCTTCTTCATACACACAGGTGATCTTTCCTTCTTTAGCAAATTTTACGATATGAGGATTGTTTTCATCCATACTGAAAATCGCCACATTAGAATCGAGATCATTCACAATCTTCATGGAGTATTCATTATCTGCATTCAACACACTCCAGCCGCTCTTTTTGACACTATCCAGTACAACACGCTTTACCTTGGTAAGATCTTTTAAACTGTGAATATCGTTCATTCCCAGGTGATCTTCCTCAATATTTGTAAGCACTCCGATATCACATTGTGAAAAACCAAGCCCGGAACGTAAAATACCGCCTCTTGCGGTTTCCAGCACTGCAAATTCTACGGTAGGATCTTTCAGAATAAATTCCGCAGAAAGCGGCCCTGTAGTATCTCCTTTTGACAGCATGGTATTTTGAATATAAATTCCATCCGAAGTTGTAAATCCTACTCTGTAGCCATTACTTTTTACAATATGGGAAATAAGTCTTGTTGTGGTTGTTTTTCCATTGGTTCCTGTTACTGCAATGATGGGAATGGTAAATGGTTTCCCCTGAGGATAGAGCATATCAACCACCGGAGCAGCCACGTTTCTTGGCAGACCTTCACTTGGAGCAAGATGCATTCTGAATCCAGGTGCTGCATTGACTTCAATAATGGCGCCGCCGCTCTCCTTTAAAGGCTGGGTAAGGTTTTCTGCCATTACGTCAATCCCGCAGACATCCAATCCGATAATTTTAGAAATTCTTTCAGCCATTGTGATATTTTCCGGGTGTACCATATCTGTTACATCGATGGACGTTCCCCCGGTTGAAAGATTGGCTGTTGATTTCAGGTACACCACTTCTCCCCTTTGAGGAACCGTTTCCAGCGTGTACTGAAGTTTATCAAGCAGTTCTAAGGTATCTTTGTCGACTTCAATTTCAGTAAGAACATTTTCATGGCCATAGCCTCTTCTCGGGTCTTTGTTTTCTTTTTCAATAAGCTGCTGAAGGTTCAGTTCTCCATCGCCTACAACATGGGCAGGAACTCTCCTTGCAGCGGCCACCATTTTATTATTGATCACCAGTATACGGAAATCATAGCCTGTGATATATTTCTCAACAATTACTTTTCTTGAATATTTCTGAGCATGTTCAAGACCTATCTTAGCAGCATCCCAATCGTTGACATTAATGGAAGAGCCTTTCCCATGGTTGCCATCCAGAGGTTTTAAAACAATGGGATAGCCAATTTTCCTGATTACCGCATGTAAACCTTCTTCATCTGTTACCAGATCTCCAATAGGTACCGGAATAGCCGCATCATGAAGCATTCTCTTTGTTAATTCTTTATTACAGGCGATATCAACAGCAATAGAACTGGTGTTCCCGGTAATGGTAGCCTGAAATCTTTGCTGGTTCACGCCATAACCAAGCTGTACCAATGAGTTTGTCCCCAGCCTGATCCATGGGATTCTTCTAGATGCAGCTTCTTCTACAATACTTCCTGTGGAAGGTCCTAAACGAACGCGTTCCCTGATTTCTTTTAATCTATGGATACATGCATTCAAATCATAGTCTTTTCCTTCAATCAGTGCTTCTGCAATTTTTACAGATTCTTCTGCAGCAAAGATCCCTGCATTTTCTTCGATATAATTGAATACTACATTATATACTCCCGGAGTTTTTGTTTCACGGGTTCTTCCAAACCCCACATCCATTCCTGCCAGGGTTTGTATTTCCAAAGCGATATGCTCAATGACATGTCCCATCCAGGTTCCTGTTTCCACTCTATGGAAAAAACCTCCCTCCACTCCTTCCGAGCATCGGTGCGTCATCAATGATGGGATTAATTTTTCAATCCTTTCCCGGAATCCTTCGATTTTATTGGTAGGATAATTCTCCATTTCTTCTAAATCCAACCTCATCTGTATCAGCTTCTTTCTTCTGATGCTCCAGATGTTAGGACCTCTTAGTGCCTGAATCTTTTCGATTTTCATAGTCTATTGGCATTTTAACAGTTAACAATAACTCCTTTCATAGCCAAAGATAATGTAAAACCCTAAACGAAACTATACCTGTCTCTATACACATCT